>NZ_JBVVQD010000002.1:150836-255340 GCF_055811755.1 Mesorhizobium sp. WSM4840 | reverse complement strand
GCGCGGGCGCTGCTCTCTGGGTGGTTCCCGCGCCGGCCCGGGGGGGGGGGGGGGCGGGCGCCGCCGGCGGCGCCGGGGGGGGGGGGGCGCCTCAGCTGCCTCGACCTCTTACGAAAGAAATGTCGGAGCGCGTCGCCACCGACCCCACCCGGCCCTTCGGGCCACCCTCCCCTCAAGGGGGAGGGGAATGCTCAGCCGCCCACCTTCTCGCCAAAACTCGAAAAAAACTGCCCGGCAAGTTTCTTCGACGTCGATTCGATCAGTCGGCTGCCGAGCTGGGCGATCTTTCCGCCGACATCGGCCTTGGCCGCATATCTGAGGATCGTCGCCTCCGGCCCGTCGGCGGTCAGCGTCACATCGGCGCCGCCTTTGGCAAAGCCGGCGATGCCGCCCTTGCCCTCGCCCTGGATGGTGTAGGAATGCGGCGGGTTGAGATTCCTGAGCGTCACCTCGCCGTTGAACGTCGCCTTGATCGGGCCGATCTTGAGCACCACGGTCGCCCCCATCTCGGTGTCTGACTTCTTTTCGAGGCTTTGGCAGCCTGGAATGGTCTGCCTCAGAACGTCCGGGTCGTTCAGCGCTTCCCACACTTTTTGCAGGGGTGCGGCGATGCGTTCCTCGCCTTCGATCACCAAAGCCATCAAAATCTCCCGGATACAAAATTGACAAACCCCGATCCCGTCTAGCGTGGGGCCCGATGTATGTCTATCGCACCAAAGTCCGGATTCGGATGGCGCGTGCCTCTTGCCTGCTCTCGCGCGTTGTCATATCGATTTGTCATACAAATACGGAGACCATGATGGCCGGCGCCCCCACAACGAAGAAGAAATTTCGCTCGCAGGAGTGGTTCGACAATCCCGACAATCCGGGGATGACGGCGCTTTATCTCGAGCGCTACCTGAATTACGGACTGACGCGTGCCGAACTGATGTCGGGCAAGCCGCTGATCGGCATCGCCCAGACCGGTTCGGATCTGTCGCCCTGCAACCGCCATCATCTCGAACTGGCCAAGCGCGTGCGCGAGGGCATCGTGTCGATGGGCGGCATCCCTTTCGAATTCCCGTGCCACCCGATCCAGGAGACGGGCAAGCGCCCGACCGCCGCACTCGACCGCAATCTTGCCTATCTCGGCCTGGTCGAGGTGCTCTACGGCTACCCGCTCGACGGCGTCGTGCTCACCATCGGCTGCGACAAGACGACGCCGGCCCTGCTGATGGCCGCCGCCACCGTCAACATTCCGGCCATCGCGCTGTCGGTCGGCCCGATGCTCAACGGCTGGCACAAGGGCAAGCGCACCGGCTCCGGCACCATCGTCTGGGAATCGCGTCAGCGCCTATCGGCCGGCGAGATCGGCTATGACGAGTTCATGGACATCGTCGCTTCCTCGGCGCCGTCCACCGGCTATTGCAACACAATGGGCACCGCCACCACCATGAACTCGCTGGCCGAGGCGCTCGGCATGCAACTGCCGGGCTCGGCCGCGATCCCCGCGCCCTATCGCGAGCGCGGCCAGATCGCCTATGAGACAGGAAAACGCATCGTCGACATGGTGCATGAGGATCTGAAGCCCTCCGACATCATGACGCGGCAGGCCTTCGAGAATGCGATCGTCGTCAATTCGGCCATCGGCGGCTCGACCAACGCGCCGATCCATCTCAATGCCATCGCCCGCCATCTCGGCGTGCCGCTCGACAATGACGACTGGCAGAAGGTCGGCCTCAAGATACCGCTTATCGTCAACCTGCAGCCGTCGGGCGAATATCTCGGCGAGGATTATCACCATGCCGGTGGCGTGCCGGCGGTGGTGGCCGAACTGATGAAGGCCGGGCTGTTGCCCCATCCCGACGCCATGACCGTCAACGGCAAGACGATGGGCGACAATTGCAGTGGGGCCGTCAACGAGAATCTCGACGTCATCCGCACCGTCGCCGAGCCGCTGAAAGCCAATGCCGGCTTCATCAATCTTAGGGGTAATCTGTTCGATTCGGCGATCATGAAGACCAGCGGCATCTCGCCCGAATTCCGCGAACGCTATCTGTCGAACCCGAAGGACCCCGAGGCCTTCGAAGGCAACGCCATGGTCTTCGATGGGCCCGAAGACTACCACGCCCGCATCGACGATCCGGCGCAAGGCATCGACGAGCACACGATCCTGTTCATGCGCGGCGCCGGTCCGATCGGTTATCCCGGCGGCGCCGAAGTCGTCAACATGCAGCCGCCGGCCCATCTCATCAAGAAGGGCATTCATGCGCTGGCCTGTATCGGCGACGGCCGCCAGTCGGGCACGTCGGGCTCGCCGTCGATCCTCAACGCCTCGCCCGAAGCCGCCATAGGCGGCGGGCTGGCGCTGTTGAAGACCGGTGACCGCGTCCGCATCGACCTGCGCAAGGGCACCGCCGACATTCTCGTCACCGACGACGAGATCACGCGCCGGCGCGCCGAGCTGCAGAACAGCGGCGGCTATCACTATCCCAAGCACCAGACGCCATGGCAGGAGATCCAGCGCGGCATGGTCGACCAGTTTTCCGAAGGAATGGTGCTGAAACCGGCGGTGAAATACCAGGATGTGGCGCACACCAGGGGCGTGCCGCGGGACAATCACTGAACGCCTCTTCTTTCCTTCTCCCCTTGTGGGGCCCGAAGGGCGGGCGAGGCGCGTGACTCGCCCCGGGCGGTGGATTGGCGCGCAGCGCCGAGACGGAAGAGGGGTGTTGGACGGAGTGCGGTCGGTGCCAAGCTGGAGCACCCCTTATCCGACCGAGCGGAGCCGGTCCTTGGGCCTGCCGGAGGCAAGACCCGTGGGCTCGGCCACCTTCTCCCACGAAGGGGAGAAGGAAAGAGCCGCGTCCAAGCAGCGCCTATAGATATCCGGTGATATCAGGCGCCTGATCCTGCCTGTCGCGCTTGCCGTCCTCGTAGACGATCGGTGCCGCGCCGAGTTCCACTTCGGTGACGTCGTCGAGGCAGGCGACGTTCACCGCCCAGAAATTCCCGCCCATGAAGTCGAGATAGCCGCGCGAGAGAAAATTCGCGCCGCAGTTCGGGCACATATAGTGGTTGATGTCGCCTTCCGGCCAGTTCGACGGCGTCGCCTGGTATTCCCGCATCCGGTCGCGGCCGTCCGTTACCCGCACGGCTTCATAGGCTGCGAAGGACTTCCGGTAGCCGAGTTTCCAGCAGAAGCTGCAATTGCATTTGCGGATGCCTTCGGCGAGGTCGATTTCGGCTTCGAAACGCACCGCACCGCAATGGCAGCTGCCGTGATAGGTCTTTTTCATGGTTTCCTCCCAGACGTGTTCTGGCTCCGCCAAGCCGGCCGCCGGAGCCAGAGCATCCTTTGCTCCAGGCATGACGCTTGACAAGCGAGCGCGACAAATCCACGATCATGGCAAGGGGTGCATCGCGACGACCCCGTGAGGCGTCAGCCCAACGTTCGCGTCCAAGCTTCTCTCTCAAGGAGGTGGACGCCATGCCGTCGACAACCGCTATCACCGTATCGCAACTTTCCCGTCTGATTGGTCTGCCGGGTGCGCCCGCGATCATCGATGTTCGCATCGAAGAGGACTACAACGCCGATCCGCGCCTGCTGCCGGCCTCAAGCCGGCGTGATTTCAAAACCGTCTCGACCTGGGCATCCGAATTCGCCGGCAGCCGAGTGGCGGTCGTTTGCCAAAGAGGACAAAAGCTCTCGCAAGGTGTGGCCGCATGGCTGCGGCACGAGCGCATCAGTGCCGAATCCCTCGAAGGCGGGTTCGAAGCCTGGCGCGATGCCAAGGGACCTTTGATCCATGCCGGCAAGATACCGCCCCGCGATGAAAAAGGCCGCACCGTGTGGGTGACGCGGACCCGCCCGAAGGTCGATCGCATCGCCTGCCCCTGGCTGCTCCGGCGTTTCATCGATCCGAGCGCGGTCTTCCTCTTTGTCGAGGCGGCTGAAGTGTCGGCCACTGCCGACCGCTTTCAGGCCGTGCCTTTCGACATCGACAATGTGTTCTGGACTCACCGGGGCGAACGCTGCACCTTCGACACGATGATCGAAGAGTTCGGGCTCGAATCCGAGGCGCTCGACCGCCTGGCCATGATCGTGCGCGCAGCCGATACCGCAAGCCTCGATCTGGCTCCCCAGGCGGCCGGATTCCTGGCCGCCTCGCTTGGCCTGTCGCGGATGTTTCGCGACGATCTGGAACAGCTGGAGGCAGGCATGCTGCTCTACGATGCGTTTTTCCGATGGTGCCGCGACGCCACCGAGGAGACGCACAACTGGCCAGGCAAGCCATCATGAGCGCCCAAGCTTCGGAAGAAAAGGGGCCTTCTGACAAAACGGGGGCTTCTGACAAAATGGCGACTTCGGGAAAAACGGGCGAGACCGTCGAAGCGCCGGCTGCGCCATCCTTCCGTGAAGGCGTAAAACTCTGGGCGAAAATCGGCCTGCTCAGCTTCGGCGGGCCGGCCGGCCAGATCGCGCTCATGCACAGGGAATTGGTCGAGGAACGGCGTTGGATCGGCGAGCAACGTTTCCTGCATGCGTTGAACTACTGCATGCTGCTGCCCGGCCCTGAAGCCCAGCAACTCGCCGTCTATATCGGCTGGTTGCTGCACCGGACGATCGGCGGCCTGGTCGCCGGTGTCCTGTTCGTCGCGCCGGGCGCGCTTGTGATGCTCGCCTTGAGCATCCTCTATGCGCTGTATGGCGACGCTCCCCTCGTCGAGGCGCTGTTTTTCGGGGTGAAAGCGGCCGTGCTCGCCATCGTGGTCGAGGCGATGATCCGGATCGGACGTCGGGCCCTGAAGAACCGGGTCATGGTTTCGATCGCGCTCGCCGCCTTCATCGCCATCTATGCTTTGAACGTGCCGTTTCCGCTCATCATCCTGCTTGCCGGCCTGGCAGGTTGGATTGGAAACCGTATTGCGCCGGCGCTTTTTTCCGGCGCGGCGCACGGCAAAGACGCGGTTCCCGACATCAAGGGCGCGGTCGACCTGATGTTCGAGCGCGGCGAGCTGGCCCACACCAAGCCGACGCCGTGGCATGCGCCGCGCACCATCGCGATCTGGCTGCCGATCTGGCTCGGGCCTGTGCTTCTGATCTGGGCGTTCACCGGATCCGCCAGCGTGTGGACTGAGATTGGTGGTTTCTTCAGCGTCATGGCGGTCGTCACCTTCGGCGGCGCTTATGCGGTCCTTGCCTATGTCGCGCAGGCAGCGGTCGAGTCCTTCGGCTGGCTCGCGCCCGGTGAGATGGTCGATGGTCTTGGACTCGCCGAAACGACGCCGGGTCCACTCATTCTGGTTTTGCAGTTTGTCGGCTTTCTGGCCGCATTCCGCCAATCCGGATCGTTGAGCCCGCTGCTTGCCGGATCGCTTGGGGCGATGCTCACGCTGTGGGCCACGTTCACCCCTTGCTTCTTCTGGATATTCCTCGGCGCGCCCTATATCGAATCCCTGCGCGGCAACAAGGCGCTGTCGGCGGCGCTGACCGCGATCACTGCCGCCGTCGTCGGCGTCATCATGAATCTCGCTCTGTGGTTCGGCTTGCACGTCATCTTCGGCGAAGTGCGCAACATCGGTCTTGGCATGGACGTGCCGGTGTTTTCATCGATCGACTGGGGTGCGGCGCTGCTGTCCTGTGCTGCCATGATCGCCATTCTGAAGCTGAAGATCGGCATGCTGCCGACGCTTGCGGGATCGGCCCTGGCTGGCGTTTTGTTGCTGGCAGCGAGCGGTTAGCGGCTGCGTGCGGCCGGCGCTTCGCTGCGGTTTCGGGCGTTCGGATAGGAACATCATGGCGAAACGGCGCTCCTCCCTAGGCTTCCTCGGAATGTTCGGCCGTTCAGGCGACCTCAGGCAACTCGACGCCGCGTTACGTGGCGTCGACCTTCATCCCGCCCTTGTGCCGGAGGGAGCAAAGCTCACCATCGTCAATCTGATGAAGGATCACTGGCCTGACGAGCCGCCACCACAAGCCTATCCACCGGTGGCACAGCTGCTTGGCTATTGTATTGCCGGACCGGAAGCATTCGAGCAATCCAACGGCCTTCAACGTAGGCTGGATGCGGAGCGCCGGATTGAAGCAGCACTTGAGGCCGGCGACAGCTTCGATGCGCAAATCATACTGATGACACTGCATGCCAAGCTGATCAGTGGCGAGGTCGCCGAGCGCTATGGTTTGAGCGCCGACTGACAGTTTTTTGACGAGAAGCGTCCTCAGCCGCCCATGCCGCTGCGCGGCAGGTGGATCAGATTGCCGAAGCGGGCGCGCAACTTGTCGTCGACCGGCTTCGGCACATGGCGCGGGAAGCGCTCGGCGAGGATGCGTTTCTTCTCGATGATCGCCCGCTGCAAGATGTCGGGCCTGCCCTTCTCGTTCCACTCCTTCGGCGAAAAGCGGTCGCCGACCGCCGGATAGAAATATTCCGTCTGCATCAGCCGCAGCGTCTGCTCGTTGCCCAGA
The DNA here is from genome assembly GCF_055811755.1 of Mesorhizobium sp. WSM4840. Taxonomy (NCBI): domain Bacteria; kingdom Pseudomonadati; phylum Pseudomonadota; class Alphaproteobacteria; order Hyphomicrobiales; family Phyllobacteriaceae; genus Mesorhizobium; species Mesorhizobium sp. WSM4840. Next base: position 248,892 of record NZ_JBVVQD010000002.1, on the reverse strand, counting down.
TAGTGACCCGGGCCCTTCAGGCAAACGTCGGCGATGGTGTCTATCGACAGCGACTCATCGGTCACCTCGATGCCGCGCACGCAGCGCAGGCAATGGCCGAGCATGTCGTTGTCGATGATCAGGCTCTCCAGGCAGAAGCCGAGCAGCGAGGCGTGCATGCCGGCCGATTCGTAGACAAGGTTGAGGCCGGCAAGGCCGGCCATCACATCGGTGATGCCTTTTTCGTAACCGGACTGAATGTCGGGCAGTTTCGAATCCGTCATGCCGGCGGCCGAACCGCCCGGCAGGTCGTAGAATTGCGCCATCTGGGCGCAGGCAGCGGTCAGCACCGCTTGCTCGGCCGAGCCGCCGGACATGGCGCCGGTCCTGAGGTCCGAGACGAACGGCCAGGTGCCGAAGATCGCCGGATGCCCGGGTTTGATGGCGTTGACGTAGACGAGGCCGGCGAGCACCTCGGCCACCGCTTGCACCACCGCACCGGCGATCGCCGCCGGCGCCGTCGCACCCGCCTGGCCGGCCGACAGCAATAGGATTGGAATGCCGCCTTCGACGCAGGCCTCGAGTACGCCGCAGGCGTCCTCGGCGAATTTCATCGGTGGCACGACAAAACAGTTCGAATTGGAGACGAAAGGCCGCGCGCGAAAATTCTCTTCGCCGCCGGCAATCGCATAGAGCATGTCGAGCGCCGGCTTGACGTTCTCGCGTACCGTGAAGGACGTGCCGACATGCTTCGACGTGCCCATCACGCAGGCGTAGAGCGTGTTGAAATCCATGTCGAGCGGATCGGGAATGTCGCGCGGCACCATCGGCCGCTGGAAGAAATGGATGTTGTCGAGCCCTTCGACGATGCGGGCGGCGTCGTAGATGTCCTGCAGCAGCGACTCGCGATAACAGCGCCTCTCGACGTCGACCAGATGCACCGCGGCGCCCGCCGTGCCGTAATGCACGCGCTTGCCCTGGATCAGCATGTCGTGCTTGGGATCCTGGCCATGCAGCGTGAAATGGCGTGCGGCCTTCTTGATGGTATCGAGGACGAGCGCGCGCGGAAAACGGATGCGGCCGTCCTCGCCGAGCGTGGCGCCGGCCTTGGTCAGCGCCTCGATGCAGGATGGGATGGCATTGGCGAAGCCGACCGTTTCAAGCAGCGTCAGCACCGCTTCGTGAATGCGCTCGCGGTCGTTTCCGTTGAGCGGCCCGTAGCTCCCGCCTTCGAGGCCGGCGCGCACCGGCTTGATGTCGTCGGCAAGTGGTGCCGCCCGCATGGCGCGGCGCGCTTCGCGCCCGCCGGAACGCCGCGAACGTTGGTCCGAGGGCGTATCCGGCTTCTCAACAGCCACTGACATGGGAGGCACTCCACCTTTAGCTGCGAAGCGGGCGGCGGTGGTTGGTCCACCAGGTGGTTGGTCCACCATCGGCCCGCTTCGTCCCCTTATGCTTCGAACTATGCCGTCGGCATTGGCACAGCCTATGAGCCAGACGGTCCCGTCGCATATGCCAGAGCGCTAAAGAACGGTGGCCGGTCCCGGCCCGGACGAGGCATCAAGCCGCCGCCGGTCTGCGCCCGGCCGCCGTCGCCAGTTCTCGGATGCCGGGCTCGATGTGCTGCAGCGCGATCGAGGAGATGCCCAGCCGCATGAAGCGTGACGGCTTTTCGGTGCGGTCGAAGAAGCGGTCGCCGGGCTCGATGATGACACTGCGCGAGGCGGCGGCCTCGGCTAGCCCGCGCGAATCGGTGCCGCGCGGCCCTTCGAGCCAGAGCGACGCGCCACCGGCGGAATCGGTCGAGCGCCACTCAGGCAGGAAGGCGGAAATCGCATGGATCAGACGCTTGCGCCGTTCGTCGAAGGCGCTCGACAGTCGCCGCACCAGCGCCTCGTGATGACCAAGCGACAGGAACAGCGCGACCGCGCGCTGGTTGTTGGCCGGCGGATGACGCAGCATGAAGCGGCGCAGCGCGCGAAGCTCGGAGATCAGCCCGGCCGAGGCGACGATGTAGCCGAGCCGCAGACCCGGAGCCAGCGTCTTCGACATCGAGCCGACATAGACGACGCGGCCGGAACGGTCGACGCTCTTCAGCGCCTGCTGCGGCGCCTCGTCCAGAAGCTGGCTGTCATAGCCGTCCTCGATGATGATTTGGTTGTGGCGATTGGCGCGCGCCAGCAAATCCTGCCGGCGCTCCGCCGACAGCGGCACCATGGTCGGGCAATGGTGGCTGGGCGTCACGAAGACGAAGCCGGAATCGTTGGGAATAGAAGCGGTTACAATGCCGGAATGGTCGACCGGAACCGGTGCGACGTCGGCACCCGCCAGCCGGAAGATCGAGCGTGCGTCGGGATAGCCGGGGTCTTCCATGGCCACCTTGGAGCCCTTGGTCATCAGCAGCGTCGCCAGCATGTAGAGCGCGTTCTGCGCGCCGAGCGTGACGATGATCTCATCGGGATTGGCGAAGATGCCGCGCCGCGGCAACAGCCGCGCCTGGATCTGCTCGATCAGCAGCGGATCGTCGCGGTCGACCATGTCGGACGCCCAGTTGCGGATCTCGAGCACGGCGAGCGCCATGCGGTTGCACTCGCGCCACTCGGCGGTCGGGAACAGCGCCGGATCGAACTGGCCATAGACGAAGGGGTAGGACGACTTGATCCAGTTGTCGTGCTTGGCCGGCGGCGGCATGTCACTGGCCGCGATCTGCCGACGCGCCTTCCAGTCGATCTCGTTGGCCTGGTCGGGCGCCTTCTGATGCGGTTTGGCCGGCGTCGCCAGCACGTCGGGATTGACGAAATGGCCGCGCCGTTCGCGCGCCACCAGGAAACCCTGGTCGACGAGCTGCTGGAAGGCCAGTACCACGGTGCCGCGCGCCACGCCGAGTTTCTCGGCCAGGATCCGGCAGGACGGAAGCGGCATCGAGGCGGCGATCTGCCGGTCGAGGATGGCGGCGACGATCGCTTGACGGATCTGCGCCTGCAGGGTCTGGCCGGATTCCGCCGAAATCCGGAACAGGCCGGACCATATGGCCGTGTCGTTTCGCTGTGGCATGGAAGGTGTTCCTCGATGGCCAGCTTTTTTCACTTGGCTGGACCAGTCGAATGTACCGGTGGCACAAGCTGTTGCGCCAATCAATTTTTCTGATCGCTGGGATTTACGCCAGTGATCCTTCCCCCGCGTGACGCAACGCGTCATCGCGGCGTGAGGCCAGTGCGTCATCCCGGCGTGACGCCGTGCATCATCCTAGCGTGACGCAACGCGTCATCGCTGCCTGACGCAGTGCGTCATCGCTGCGCATTGAAACCAGTGGATTTCGGCTAGATAGTTTGGACGCGACGACACGCGCCGGAAACATCCGGTCTGTTATGTTGGCATCTCAAGCTCGGAGTGAGGCAGTGGATCAATCGTCCTTTCAGAAACAGCTCGACGCCCTGCGCGATCACCGCGCGGCCAAATCGGGCAGCATGCGCGAGGCTTTCGCTGCCGATCCGCAGCGCTTCGAAAAATTCTCCGCCACCGACGGCGACCTGCTGCTCGACTGGTCGAAATGCGCGGTCGATGCGCAGACGATGGATCTGCTGGAGAAGCTGGCGGGAGCCGCCGATCTCGAAGGCCGGCGCGCCGCGATGTTCTCGGGCAAGAGGATCAACGTCACCGAAGGCCGCGCCGTGCTGCACACCGCGCTGCGCAACCTGAACGGCAAGGGCATCGTGCTCGACGGCCAGGACGTGAAGGCGGAGGTTGTTGCCGTGCTCGATGCGATGGGCGCCTTCGCCGATGCCGTGCGCTCTGGCAAGGCCGCCGGCGCCACCGGCAAGAGGATCACCGACATCGTCAACATCGGCATCGGCGGGTCCGACCTTGGCCCGGCCATGGCGACGCTGGCGCTGGCGCCCTATCACGACGGGCCGCGCACGCATTACGTGTCCAACATCGACGGCGCCCATATCCACGACACGCTGAAGGGCATTTCCGCCGAAACCACACTGTTCATCGTCGCCTCGAAGACCTTCACCACCATCGAGACGATGACCAATGCCGAGACGGCGCGCGAATGGGTGCGGAAGGCGCTGGGCAAGGAAGCGGTGGGTAAGCATTTCGCCGCCGTCTCGACGGCGCTGGACCTGGTGGCCAAATTCGGCATCGCGTCCGACCGCGTCTTCGGCTTCTGGGACTGGGTCGGTGGACGCTACTCAGTCTGGGGCGCGATCGGCCTGCCGGTGATGATCGCCGTCGGCCCGAAGAATTTTCGCGCCTTTCTCGATGGCGCGCACGCGATGGACGAACATTTCCAGACGGCGCCGCTGGCCAGGAACCTGCCGGCGCTGATGGGATTGATCGGCTGGTGGCATCGGGTGATCTGCCAATACCCCGCCCGCGCCGTCATTCCCTATGATCAGCGCCTGTCCAGGCTGCCGGCCTATCTGCAGCAGCTCGACATGGAATCGAACGGCAAGAGCGTAACCCTCGACGGCGGCACTGTGACCACGCCGACCGGCCCACTGGTCTGGGGCGAGCCCGGCACCAATGGCCAGCACGCCTTCTTCCAGCTGCTCCACCAGGGCACCGATTTCATTCCAGTCGAATTCCTCGCCGCGGCCATCGGCCATGAGCCGGATCTCAAGCATCACCACAATCTGCTGCTCGCCAACTGCCTGGCGCAGTCGGAGGCCTTCATGAAGGGCCGCACGCTGGAGGAAGCGCGCGCGCAGATGCTGGCAAAGGGCATGGCGCCCGCCGAAGTCGACAGGATCGCCCCGCACCGCGTCTTCTCCGGCAACCGGCCCTCAGTGACGATCCTCTACAGACAACTCGATCCGCATACGTTCGGACGGCTGATCGCGCTTTATGAGCACCGCGTCTTCGTCGAAGGCACGCTCTTCAACATCAATTCCTTCGACCAGTGGGGCGTCGAGCTCGGCAAGGAACTGGCGACCGGCCTGCTGCCTGTCGTGGAGGGCAAGGAGAATGCCGCAAAGCGGGACGCTTCGACCGCCGGACTGGTGGGACACATCCACCGATTGCGCGGATCGGAGTAAGCGGCTTGGCCGAGATCAAGGGAATATTGTTCGACAAGGACGGCACGCTTGTCGACTTCAATGCGACATGGCTCGGCGTTGCCGATTTCATGGCGATGGATGCGTCGGAGGGCGACCGCTGGAAGGCCGACAGGCTGCTAGCGGCGGCGGGCTACGATTTCGCCACCAAACGCTTCAAGCCCGATTCCATCTTTGCCTCCGGCACCAACATGGATGTCGTCGAGCTTTGGTTTCCGCGACTGTCCGACGAAGACCAGATGCTTGCCGTCGCTCGCTTCAACGAGATCACGTCGGTGCAGGGCTCGGCGATGGCGGTGGCGCTGCCGGGCATCGTCGAGACGCTTGGCGTTCTTCACAGGAAATCCTACCGGCTCGGCGTCGCCACCAACGATTCGACCACCGGCGCTGAAAAGACGTTGCTGACGCTGGGCGTCGCGCAGCTGTTCGACGCCGCCTATGGTTATGACGCGGTGGCCAATCCGAAACCGGCGCCCGATACGATCCTCGCCTTCTCGGACCTGACCGGCCTGAGGCCGGCCGCGATCGCCATGGTCGGCGACAATCGCCACGATCTGGAGATGGCGCGGGCCGGCGGCTGCGGTCTGGCGATCGGCGTGCTCTCCGGCACCGGCACGCGGGAATCGCTGTCGCAGATCGCCGACGTCATTCTGGATTCGGTTGCCGACCTGCCCGACTTTCTTTCGGCAAGAGTCAAGGAGACGACCTGAACTCGCAGGGCTGCTCCGGCTCGAACGAGAAGACGCCGCTCAGCTTCGTTGCCGCATCTTTTGCCTCGCCGACATCCGGCACCTGGTATTCGGCCAGCAGGCGAAGCCGCGAGCGGGGCAGGTAGGCCCGGCCCGGGTCGCCGATCAGCACATTGATGCCGGCGGCCAGGCAGCGATCGAGGAAGGAGATGACCCGGTCGGCGAGATCTTGCCCGTAAAACAAGTCGCCGGCCGCCACGACATCCACCGGCGGCGGCGGACCAGCGGTGATATCCTCGCCGACCACCGTGATCGCAACACCGTTCGCCACCGCATTGAGACCGAGCGCGGCGACCCCGTTGCGGTCGATCTCGGACGCGATCACTTGTCTGGCGCCGGCCTTTGCCGCGGCGATGCCGACGAGGCCCGAGCCGGCGCCGAGGTCGAGCACGCGAAGCCCGGCCACGGACTCCGGCCGATCGAGGATGTAGCGGGCAAGCACCGCGCCGCCCGCCCAGGCATAGGCCCAGTAAGGTGGCTGCGGCTCGGGCCCGTACTCGTCGGCTTCGGTTTCTTCTCCTTCCGGCTCGGCTGCTTGTCCTTCTTGATGCGTGAGCCGCCACAAACCGCTCGCTGGATGGGCTGCATAAAGCCGGATTTCGGGAAGCTCGGGAACAGGGGCGATACGCATGTTCGCCTTGATGAATGCCAGCGGATCGGGACGGGAAAGCGCGTCCGCCGCGTCGTCGGCAGTAAGGCAATCGCGCAAAATATCCCTATCCCCGTAGCGCCCGCCGCAGGATCTTGCCCACCGGCGTCTTCGGCAGTTCGGTCCGAAACTCGATGTATTTTGGCCGCTTGTAGCCGGTCAGGTTATCCCGGCAATAGACGGTCAGCACCTCAGCGGTCAGCAATGGGTCCTTCTTGACGACGAACAGCTTTGGCACTTCGCCTGAATGCTCGTCCGGCACGCCGATCGCCGCCACTTCGAGCACGCCCGGATGCAGGGCCACCACTTCCTCGAGTTCGTTCGGATAGACGTTGAAGCCGGACACAAGGATCATGTCTTTCTTGCGGTCCACGATCTTGGTGTAGCCGCGCTCGTCCATAAAGCCCATGTCGCCGGATTTGAAGAAACCATCCTTGGTCATCACCTTGGCGGTCTCATCCGGCCGGTTCCAGTAGCCGGCCATCACCTGCGGTCCGCGGATGCAGATCTCGCCGACTTCGCCGGGCGGCAAATCGTTGCCGTCGTCGTCGCGGATGGCGATCTCGGTCGAGGGCAGCGGCAGGCCGATCGTGCCGGTGAAGTTGCCATTGCTGAATGTGTTGGCGGTGGCCACCGGCGAAGTTTCCGAAAGCCCGTAACCCTCGGTGACCGGGCAGCCGGTCAACGCCTTCCAGCGTTCGGCGACACCCTTCTGCACCGCCATGCCGCCACCAAGCGTCAGGATCAGCGGCTTGAAGTCGAGCTTGCGGAAATCCTCATTGTTGAGCAGCGCGTTGAACAGCGTGTTGAGGCCCGGAAAGATGTGGATCGGGTATTTGCCGAGTTGCTTGACGAACCCGGGAATGTCGCGCGGATTGGGAATGAGTATGTTCTGGCCACCCAGTTGCATGCCCATCAGTGCGTTCACCGTCAGCGCGAAGATATGATAGAGCGGCAGCGCGCAGATGAAGTTGAGATGCGCCGGCTTCGGCTTGACCGTGAAGGCGTCCTCGATCCAGAGCGCATTCTGTGCGACGTTGGCCAGCACATTTCTGTGCAGCAGTACCGCACCCTTCGAGATGCCGGTGGTGCCGCCGGTATATTGAAGGAAGGCGACGTCGTCGGCAGCGACATGCACCGGCTTGAAATTCATGCCGGCGCCTGCCGTCAACGCGGCGTTGAACTTGACATGGCCCGGCAGCGACCAGGCCGGCACCATCTTCTTCACGCGGCGCACGACGAGATTGACGATCGTCCCTTTCAGGCCGCCAAGCATGTCGCCCATCGCCGCGACCACGACATGCTTGATCGCCGTCTTGGCGATCACCGCCTGCAAGGTGTTGGCGAAATTCTCGAGAATGACGATGGCTTGCGCACCTGAATCCTTGAGCTGATGTTCCAACTCGCGCGGCGTGTAGAGCGGGTTGATATTGACCACGATATAGCCGGCGCGCAGCACTGCCATCATCGCCACCGGATATTGCAGCACGTTCGGCATCATCAGCGCCACGCGTGCGCCTTTCTGCAGTCCCGTCGACTGCAGATAGGCGCCGAAGGCGGCCGATTGCCGCTCGACTTCCGCATAGGTGATGGTCTTGCCCATGCAGGTGAAGGCCGGCCGGCTGGCATACTGCTTGCAGGCGTCGGCGAGCAGATCGCCGATGGAGCCGAAGGGCAGGGCGCCGATCTCGGCCGGAACGACCTTCGGATAGCTCTTGAGCCAAGGCTTTTCCGGCGGTCCGGCTTCAACCGCTTTCGGCAATCTCGTGGCCGGACCCGGCTTCGGCGCCGATGAAACCGTTGTCGGGGCCGCTTTCGGCTTGGCAGCGGCGTCGGCCGTCGGCGCCTTTGGCTTGTCGGAGCTGGCCGGTTTTGCGGCAGTTTGGGCCTTCGCTTTCGCTGGGGCCGTTGTCCTTGGTGCTTTTGCCACCTGTCCCTCCGTCGGTTGTTCTTATTGTCTCTGCTTGCCCGCCGCGTTGCCTCCGAATGCCAGAGACGTCCTCCGCTGCTGCCGGCATCCAGGAAATCCAGCCTGCCATCTATGTATTGCGACTATCGGCAGCCGTGCAAGTCTGCCCCCGCGGCAAGACGGGAAAGAAAATCTTCCGCGCCGACGACAAGCGGAAGGTCGCAGTTGCTCACCAACGCCGGGTTGAAGATCAATAAAAAAATGCAGTCGTTAACAATCCCGTGATAGGCAGTAATTGACATTTCCTTCTCCTTTTTGGCGAGTGCGCAGAAATAAATTCTGCTTCCCATGGGGTAGGCAAACGGGGTGTTCCAAAGCCGGAAAAACGGTGCTTATATGCGCGCTTCGCGAGCCTGATAGAGGGGCTTGGAAGAACATCAGGGAGTCCTCCATGAAAAAGAAACTGACTTTTGCGGCCGCGTTGCTGGCCGCAAGCGTCCTCGGCGGCATGGCCAATGCGAAACAGCTGGTCTACTGCTCGGAGGCGTCGCCGGCCGGCTTCGACCCATCGCCGTGGAGCGGTGGCAACGACTTCGACGCGTCGTCGCGCACCATCTATTCGCGCCTGGTCGAGTTCGAACACGGCAAGACCACCATCACGCCTGGCCTCGCCGAGAGCTGGACGGTTTCCGACGACGGTCTCGAATACACGTTCAAGCTTCGGCCGGGTGTGAAGTTCCAGACCACGGACTACTTCACGCCGACGCGCGATCTCAACGCCGACGACGTGATCTTCTCCTTCGAACGCCAGTGGAAGAAGGAAAACCCGTGGTTCGATTATCTGGCAGGCACCGGCTGGGAATATTTTGCCGGCATGGGCTTCCCGGATCTTCTCAAGGAAATCGTCAAGGTCGACGACCTGACGGTGAAATTCGTGCTGAACAAGCCTGAAGTCGCTTTCCTGCCGGACCTCGGCATGGATTTCGCTTCGATCGTCTCCAAGGAATATGCCGATCAGCTCGACAAGGCCGGCACCAGGCAGCAATTCACCCAGAAGCCGATCGGCACCGGTCCGTTCCAGTTCGTCGACTACCAGGTCGATGCGGTCATCCGCTATGCGGCATGGGACGGCTACTATGGCGGCCGCCAGAAGATCGACGATCTGATCTTTGCCATCACGACCGATCCGGCCGTGCGCGCGCAGAAGCTGAAGGCAGGCGAGTGCGATATCATGTCGTACCCGGCGCCGGCCGACATCGCCGGCCTGCAGGCTGACCCAAACCTCAAGGTCGACGAGCAGGAAGGCCTGAACATCGGCTACATGGCCTACAACACGACGCAGGCGCCTTTCGACAAGGTCGAGGTCCGCAAAGCGCTCAACATGGCCGTCAACAAGCAGGCCATTCTCGATGCGGTCTATCAGGGCGCTGGCCAGGCGGCCATAAACCCGATCCCGCCGACGATGTGGTCCTACAACAAGGATATCAAGGACGATCCATACGATCCGGACGCGGCCAAAAAGATGCTGGCCGACGCCGGCGTCAAGGACCTGTCGATGAAGATCTGGGCAATGCCGGTCAGCCGCCCGTACAATCCGAACGCCAAAAGGGTCGCGGAACTGATCCAGGCCGACTATGCCAAGATCGGCGTGAAGGCCGAGATCGTCAGCTACGAGTGGACCGAGTATCGCGAACGCGGCAAGCAGAAGGATCGTGACGGTGCCTTCCAATTGGGCTGGACCGGCGACAATGGCGATCCGGACAACTTCCTGTTCCTGCTCGGCTGCGATGCCATCGGCCAGTCCAACTATGCGATCTGGTGCAACCAGGAGTTCGAAGCCCTGCTGCAGAAGGGCAAGGCGACCACTGATGTCGCCGAGCGCACCAAGATCTACGAAGAAGCTCAGGTCGTGTTCAAGCGTGAGGCCCCGTGGCTGACCATCGCCCATTCCAAGGTCTTCATGCCGATGAACAAGAAGGTTTCTGGCTTCGTCATGGACCCGCTCGGCATTCATCGGTTTGACGGCGTCGACGTCACCGAATAACCCCTGAGAGATTGGACGGCGGCGCTGGACTTCCGGCGCCGCCGTTCTATGAAGTAAGATGCTCCGTTATCTCCTCCACAAGCTCGCCTTGATCATCCCGACCGTGTTCGGCATATCGCTGGCGGCGTTCGCTTTCGTCCGGCTTCTGCCGGGCGACCCGATCCTGGCCCTGGCCGGCGAGCGCGGCGTCAGCCCCGAACGCTACGCCGAGCTTATCGAGCGGTTTGGCTACAACCGGCCTTATGTCGTCCAGTATCTCGAGTATATCGGCAGGGTCCTGACCGGCGACTTCGGCATATCGATCGCCACCAAGCGGCCTGTGCTCGGTGAATTCCAGGCGCTGTTTCCGGCCACGCTGGAACTGGCGACGATCGCGCTGATCATCGCCGTACTCATCGGCATTCCCGCCGGCATCTTCGCCGCGGTCAAGCGCGGATCATGGTTTGACCAGGCGACGATGGGTGTGGCGCTGACCGGCTATTCGATGCCGATCTTCTGGTGGGGGCTGCTGCTCATCATCTTCTTCTCCGGCTATCTCGGCTGGACGCCGGTTTCCGGCCGCATCGGCCTTCAGTATTTCTTCAAGCCGACGACGGGGTTCATGCTGATCGACAGCCTGATCTCCGGCAAGAGCGGCGCTTTCAGGTCCGCCGCCAGTCACCTGGTCCTGCCGGCGATCGTGCTGGCGACGATTCCGCTTGCCGTCATAGCGCGCCAGACGCGGTCGGCGATGTTGGAGGTGCTGGGCGAGGACTACGTCCGCACCGCCCGCGCCAAGGGCCTGGCGCCGCGCCGTGTCATCGGGCTTCACGCTTTTCGCAATGCGTTGATCCCCGTCGTTACCACCATCGGCCTCCAGGTCGGCACGCTGATGGCGGGCGCCATCCTGACCGAAACGATCTTTTCCTGGCCCGGTATCGGCAAGTGGATGATCGACGCGATCGCCAAGCGCGACTATGTCGTCGTCCAGAGCGGCTTGCTGATCATCGCCCTGATCGTCATGGCGGTGAACCTGATCGTCGACGTGCTCTACGCCGTCATCAACCCACGTATCCGGGTGCAGTGAGATGACCGACCAAACCACGGCAGAAGCCACCGCCGCCGCCATCCCAGCCGGCGGCCGGCAACGCGCCTTCACCGAGTTCTGGCATTACTACTCGATGAACACCGGCGCCGTCATCGGCCTGGTTGTGTTCACTGCCCTGGTGCTGGTGGCGATTTTCGCGCCGCTGGTCGCGCCGCATTCGCCTGACGAACAGTTTCGCGATGCGCTGCTGACGCCCCCGGCCTGGCAGGAGGGCGGCAGGTCGATGTTCCTGCTCGGCACCGACGCAGTCGGCCGCGACATGCTTTCGCGGCTGATTTTCGGGGCGCGGTTCTCGCTGTTCATCGGTCTGGTCGTCGTTGTTTTCTCGCTGACCAGCGGCATCATCCTCGGCGTGCTCGCCGGCTATTTCCGCGGCTGGGTCGATACGCTGATCATGCGCATCATGGACGTCATCCTCGCCTTCCCGTCGCTGCTCCTTGCCCTGGTTCTTGTGGCGATCCTCGGACCCGGCCTGTTCAACGCCATGCTGGCGATTGCACTGGTGCTGCAGCCGCATTTCGCGCGGCTCACACGCGCGGCAGTGATGGCCGAAAAGAACCGCGAATATGTGATCTCCGCCAAGGTGGCCGGTGCCAGTCATCTCAGGCTGATGGTGAAGACGATCTTGCCGAACTGCATGGCGCCGCTGATCGTGCAGGCGACGCTGTCCTTCTCCAACGCCATTCTCGAGGCCGCGGCTCTCGGCTTCCTCGGCGTCGGCGCGCAGCCGCCAACGCCGGAATGGGGCACGATGCTGGCCACGGCACGCGAGTTCATCCTGCGCGCGCCATGGGTGGTGACCTTCCCCGGCCTTGCCATCCTGATCACTGTGCTTGCGATCAACCTGATCGGCGATGGGCTGCGCGATGCCTTCGATCCCAAGCTGAAGAGGTCGTGACCATGCCTCTTCTCGAAATCAAGAACCTTACCGTGTCCTTCGATACCGCCGCCGGACCGTTCATGGCGGTGCAAGGCATCGACCTGTCGATCGAGCCGCGCGAGGTGCTGGCGATCGTCGGCGAATCCGGCTCCGGCAAATCGGTGGCGATGCTGGCGGTGATGGGGCTGTTGCCGAACACGGCGACGGTGAAGGCCGACCGCATGGCCTTCGACGGCGTCGATCTGCTCGAGCTCAGTCCGTCCGAGCGCCGCAAGATCGTCGGCAAGGACATCTCAATGATCTTCCAGGAACCGATCGCCAGCCTCAATCCGTGCTTCACCGCCGGCTTCCAGATCGAGGAGGTGCTGCGCTTCCATATGGGCATGGACCGCGCCCAGCGTCGGGCCCGTGCCATCGAGCTGATGAAGCTGGTCGGCATTGCCGATCCGGAAGAGCGGCTGAACTCGTTCCCGCACCAGATGTCGGGCGGCCAGTGCCAGCGCGTCATGATCGCCATCGCCATCGCCTGCAATCCGAAGCTGCTGATCGCCGACGAGCCGACCACCGCGCTCGACGTCACCATCCAGAAGCAGATCCTCGATCTTTTGGTCGGCCTGCAGGCCAAATACGGCATGGGCCTGATCATGATCACCCACAATATGGGCGTCGTGGCCGAGACCGCCGACCGCGTCATCGTCCAGTACAAGGGCCGCAAGATGGAGGAGGCCGACGTTCTGTCGCTGTTCGAGCAGCCGAAGAGCAACTACACGCGCGCGCTTCTGTCGGCGCTGCCGGAAAACGCCGTCGGCGATCGGCTGCCGACCATTTCCGACATGCTGTTCGAACCGGCCCCCTCTGCTGCGGGAAACGGGCCTGCCGCGGCAACCCAGCCGGCAACGGGAGCCGCGCCATGAGTGCGACGGTTCTCGAAGGCAAGAACATCGTGCGCGACTACCATGTCGGCGGCGGCCTTTTTCGCCCCTCGCGTACGGTGCATGCGGTCAAGGGCGTCTCGTTCAGTGTCGACAAGGGCAAGACGCTGGCCATCGTCGGCGAAAGCGGCTGCGGCAAGTCAACGCTCGCCCGCATAATCACCCTGATCGATCCCGCGACGGCAGGCGAGCTCTTCATCGACGGCAACAAGGTCGACATCGCCAGGGATGGGCTGACGAAGGAGATGCGCCGCAAGGTGCAGATCGTGTTCCAGAACCCCTATGGTTCGCTCAATCCGCGCCAGAAGATCGGCGATGTGCTGGGCGAGCCGCTGCTCATCAACACCGACACGCCGGCCGACGAACGGCGCGATCTCGCCATGAAGATGCTGAAGAAGGTCGGCCTTGGACCGGAGCATTACAACCGTTACCCGCACATGTTCTCGGGCGGCCAGCGCCAGCGCATCGCCATTGCCAGGGCTCTGATGCTCAATCCGAGCCTTTTGGTGCTCGACGAGCCGGTCTCTGCGCTCGATCTGTCGGTGCAGGCGCAGGTGCTCAATCTGCTTGCCGACCTGCAGGACGAGTTCAAGCTGACCTATGTCTTCATCAGCCACGACCTGTCGGTGGTGCGCTACATCGCCGACGACGTGATGGTCATGTATTACGGCGAGGCCGTCGAATATGGTTCGCGCGACGAGGTATTTGCCGACCCCAAGCACAGCTACACCAAGACGCTGTTTGCGGCGACGCCGCGCGCCGACGTCGCCAGCATCAAGGCGAGGCTGGCGAAGAAGAAGGCCGCCTGACGCCGCAATTGCGGTACCCACTCCATGCTGGGTTCAGGGCGCCGGCTGATCAAAGGCTACAGCGACACCCCTGCCCGCGCCCAATCCAAGTTCCTTCGCGTGCTGTCGGCGCTCGATCTGCTCAAGGGCCGCAAGGGCCGGGAGGATGCCGCCGACTGGATCAGGCGCGTGCGCGTAGCGGCGTTGAACACGAGAGGGGGCGACATGCTCGACGGCACGGGTGCCGCTTGCGTGACTCGAACACGCGACGGCGTCGCATTCCTGCCGGTCTGATCACCGAAGCCATTTGCATTGCGTTGCTGTCGGCTATCGGTTTCGGTCGCCGGGCTTTTCGCGATACCTACGGAATGCAGTGCTTCTCGACGTCACGTGCCGTGAACTCTGCTGCTCGTCGCCACGCTTCGTCGGTATCTCCCCGGTAAGTCAGGTATCGATCGCAGACAGGTTTGTTGTTGCTCAAATCCAGCACTGCAAACTTCACCCAGCCGACCAGCGTGCTCATCTTGTGCATCTGACCGATCAGGAGATATTTCGCGCTGGCTGTTCTTGCCTGTTTCGAAAGATCGACAAGGCCGGGGTCCTTGATGGTGCACTGTTCTGCCTGACAGGGTAACGCGACGAGCTTGATCTTCTCCGAAAGGCCATCCTGCAACGCTACCCCAAATGCCTTCAGTCGCGCTTCGTGTTCGGCGGTCTGGTCCCTTACTTCGCCTGACGTATCCCTGAACTCGAAATCCGCGACGGCGAGGGTCGCTGGCTCGACGACATCGGCAAAAGCGGCCGACGCAAGTAGACCAGCGCCCATCAGGATCAGGAAAAATTGTCCACACTCAAAAAGTCGAAATCGAACTTCCGCACTTTGCACCTTGAGCATCTCGTTTCTCCGAGGTTAGGACGATAACCATCCCAAAGACGGTGCCGATTTGTCTCTTCGCGCTGTTGGAAAACGCGGAAGCAGGCGCAGACTACCCGGTTGCGTCGCAACGTCAATTTTCCGCCCGCTACTGGGTGGACTCCACCTTCGCGACGACGAGCTTGCCCTGGGTGCGCGAGATTTCGAGTGCCTGGCCGGCCCCTGTCAACGCGCCCGGGACCGAGATTACCATCGCCTGGCCCTCGGTGAGCGTCGCGACGAAGCGTACGGGCAAACTTTCTTCGCCCGCCGCCATCGTGGTGACCACCCGGTAGCCGTCATCCGCCTCCGTGTAGTAGACGACCCCGTGAAAGTTGCCGAGATCGACGGTCCCACCCTGACGGGCGGTGAGTTCGCCGGCGGAAGCGGAACTTGCCACGACGCAAAGCGCTGCAAGAGCTGTGTATCTGAACATGGTGTTTCTCTCCATTTGGCATTGTCGTTCGGGTGGATGGTCGCCTGCGGCTGCATCCCAAAAAATCACGCGGCAAGCTGATCCTCACGGGCAGCCGCGATCATCACACTTGCGAGCAACCCGTAGGCTGCCTCCCAAGCCTCGCGGACAGCCGGCGTAAATGCCGTGCCGAGGCCGGCCGCCAGCGTCTCGATGAGCGCTTGCCCGACGATCGGGTAATGACGCTCCTCGACGCCGTAGGTCACGTGACGCTTGGCGAGCACGCGCACCGTCGGGAGGATGGTGTCGGCACGGTCCAGCCCGTGCACGACGAAGCCCAGGCTCGCCATCAGCTTGGCGCCTTGCTTGGTCATGTCTCTCACCGGAAACAGCGCGCGAAGATCCGCGTCGATGGCGAACAGGCGTTCATAGAACAACGCCGCGGCGGCCACGCGGATCGGGACGACTTCGCGAAAACTGTCCTGGACAAGTCTGATTTGGTCGGGTGTCATCGGCGACGCTCCTGCGTTCCTGGCTTGGGGGGTGACCATCGCCCCAAAGCGTTTCGCGTGCATGTCGCCTGCGCGTAGATGTGTTTCAGTTGTGTCTCAATTAGTTTCAGTTCGCGCTCATTTGGCTTCTTTTTCTGTAGATGCGTGCTGAAGGTGTCACATGCGCCGGACTCATCTCGTCGGCAAGGACATGGTCATAGCTGAAAACATGGGCGCGCCTCGCCAGCTTGGAACCGCATCGGCAGTTGGTCATTATATCGGGGAGCCGGCGGCTCCTCCCTATACCTCCCTTCGGATGGAGAAATCATGCTGCGGATACTCATTGCTTCGTCTGTTCTTCTTGCCTTCGGTGCGCCCTCGCTCGCGCAGGACAGCAGCGTCGAGAGCGAAACAGGCCGCATTGCGGTCGAGACCTTTGCCGAAGGGCTCGAACATCCCTGGGGCGCGACCTACCTGCCCGACGGCGCGTTGCTGGTCACCGAGCGTCCGGGGCGCCTGCGGCTCGTCTCGACCGACGGTGCCGTTTCCGATCCGATCGACGGTGTGCCGGACGTCCTCGCCGGCGGACAAGGCGGCCTGCTGGATGTGGCGCTCGATCCGGACTTTGCCAACAACCGGACGGTTTATCTCTCCTACTCGGAGGAACGGGGCGGCGGGGCGGCCACGTCCGTCGGCCGTGGACGTCTGGACGAGAACGGCAGCGCGCTCTCGAACTTCGATGTGATCTTCCGGCAGGAACCGGCCGTCTCCGGCCGGAACCACTACGGCTCCCGCCTGGTATTCGCGCCGGACGGCAAGCTCTTCGTCACGCTCGGCGAGCGCTTCAAGATGCGGCAGGCGCAGGACCCGAACAATCATCTCGGGACGATCGTCCGCATCAATCCCGATGGTTCTGTGCCTGACGACAATCCTTTCGTCGGCAAGGACGGCGCCGACGAGATCTGGTCCTACGGCCATCGCAATGTGCAAAGTGCTGCGCTCCATCCCGAAACCGGCGTGCTCTGGACGGCGGAAATGGGACCGCTCGGCGGCGACGAGCTGAACATTCCGGAAGCAGGCAGGAATTACGGCTGGCCCGTGGTCAGCTGGGGCCGCCACTATTCGGGCGAACGCATCCCCGATCCGTCGACGAGGCCGGAGTTTGCCGGCTCCATCCATAGCTGGACGCCCGTCATCTCGCCTTCCGGCATGACCTTCTACACCGGCGACATGTTTGCCGATTGGCGAGGCGACCTCCTGATTGGCGGACTGTCGGCGGAGGGCATCGTTCGCGTCAGGATCGACGGAAAGCAGGTCGCCGGCGAGGAAGTCCTTGCTCTCGGCAGGCGTATCCGAGACGTGGTGCAGGCTCCCGACGGCGCGGTGATGGCGTTGACCGACGAGCCAGCCGGAAGGATATTGCGACTGTCACCGGCAGCGTCGCAGTGACCCCATGCCGCGCGACAGACGTGATTTTCTGAAACGTTGGGGCTGATCGCGCTGTGACATCCAAAGTCTTGGAGGCCGGCTCTATCTAAGTGATCGAGTTAAGGACGGTCGTCACGGAATACTTCAGACACGACGTGGGCAACTTTCGTAGAGCAGCGCCAAATTAAAAGCAAAATCATTACCATCGAGAGCACGGAAACAGAGAATAGCGAAAAGAATCCTAGTACAGCTAGAAAAGGATCCGATGCTATCGTCAGTCTTGTCTCGTCCGAAAACAATTTTGAATACGATATTTTCGTTCTAATAGAGTCCATGTTGAAAAATAAGATGACGATCGCGCACGTAAATACAATTAAGAAGATGGCGACGGAAAGCGTGCGCTCTAATTTATTACCGTCACTGTACAAGATCGGTTTCGCCATGGGTCAGCCCGGATATCCAACTGCATGTTCCGTGTAGTCGAAACAGCCTGCACGCCGAGATAAAACGCCAGAAAGTCCTGCCACCGGCCGTGATGTAGACACCGGTTCCGGCGCGCTGGGTCTTGACGAGGCCGATCACCGAACGGGGACCCGGGCGCTCACGGTAGCGACGCCATCGGAGATTAGATGGCGAACCATTTCACAGAGGCCTGATGAAACTGTCGATTGCTTCTGGCCGCATTGACCGTGTGGGATAACCAACAACGTGACGGCGTGCCGGAAACGTCGAAGCCAAGTGAAGTTCGACCCAAAAGCAAATGGCGCTCACTCAAATTGCGGAAAAAGGTCCAAGGGTTCGGTAACCAGACGCAACGATAGCACAAATTCGAATAAGCGAAGTTTCTAATTGTTCAGAATCGCCCGGTAGCGTCCGGCCAAAGACAAAAGACAAGAAGGGTGCATTTTGGGGTATCGGGCGTGAAGGGCAAAGCCATTACAATGATCGGCATCGCCGCGGTGTTCGGCGCGGCCTCGATCTTTGCCGCCGACCTCTGGATTAAGAGCGAAGCAAAGGCTCGTGCCGGAGAGATTTCGCTCGCAGTTCCGACGCCCGCGCCGCCGGCGATGCAGTTTCAGACGATCGTCGTCGCCAGGGCGCCGCTGCGCTTCGGCATGGCGCTAGAGCGGACGCAACTGGCGGAAATTCCGTGGCCGCAGGATTCGCTTCCGCAGGGCGCCTTCACGACGATCAATGAAGCTTTGGCCGAGGGAAGTCGTGTCGTGCTTTCACCCCTAGAGATCAACGAGCCGCTTTTGCTTGCAAAACTGTCGGGTCCCAATGGGCGCGCGACGCTGTCGAACCTGCTTTCGCCCGGCATGCGGGCGGTGACAATCCGCACCGACGAAATAGCCGGCGTCGGCGGCTTCGTTATGCCCGGCGACCATGTCGACGTGGTGCTGACGCGCGACGCCGGCGCCATCACCGAAGTCGCGAAAAATGCCGAAGGCGCGGCCGGTTCGACGCTGACCAGCGAGATCGTGGTCGAGAGCGCCAAGGTGCTGACCGTCGGCCAGGGCGCCGACGAGCGGCAGATCAGTCCGCAGATCGCTAATTCTGTGACCATCGAGGTCAATGCCGAGGGCGCGCAGAAGGTGGCGCTGGCCCGCACGGTGGGCACGCTGTCGCTGTCGCTGCGCGCCTCAAGCGAAGGCGGTGGTTCGACAGACGGTTTGACGACCATCTCTTCATTCGGCGGCTCGGTGGCGGCCGGCGCGTCGGATGCTGCGGGCGCAGTCATCGAGGCGATCGCCGCAGAGGGGCCGGAAGCGCAAAAATTCAAGACCGTGATCGTGACGCGCGGCACCAACCCGCAATCCTATCAGGTTGTTGCGCCGGACAAGTGACACGACACCGGCAGGGGTGCCGGATTTTTGGGGACAGGCAATGTTTGGGTGGGTGGGCAATTTGTGTCGGAGCGGCGCGCATGCTGCCGGAATAGCCTTGCTGGCGATCTCGTTTGCGGCGGGACACTTTCTGGTTGGCGTTGGAAACGCTGAGGCCGGCAACGGCGTGGTTTACATTACCTCGACCAAAAACATGTCGATCAAGCTCGCCAGGGGAAAGCCCAGAACGATCAAGACCGATGTGCCGTTCTACGAGATCGTCATCGGCGATCCAGAGATCGCCAACGTCAAGCCGCTGACGGACCGCTCCTTCTACCTGCTCGGCAGTAATCTCGGCACCACGGGCATCGCTCTCTTCGACGAAAACAAGAAACTGGTCGGTACGATGGACATCGAGGTGACGCTCGACACCGACCGCTTGGCCAGCACCATCCGCGACAGCGTGCCGGGGGCCAACATAAAGGTTAGCTCGGCGAATGGCCGGCTTGTTCTGTCTGGCTCAGCCGAAGATGCGTTGGCGGTTGATAAGGCGACTCGGATCGCCACCAATTTTTCGGGCGAAGAAACGGTCATCAACTCGGTCAATATTTCCTCGTCGCAGCAGGTTCAGCTGAATGTACGCTTCGTCGAAATCAATCGGCAGGTGGGACAGGAACTCGGCACCAAAATCGGCGTGACATACATCGGCAGCAATGGCCGCGTCTCATTCAACTCCACTCCTTCGGTTTCTAAGGCGGCTCCCGCGGCACAGCTCATCGGCGGCCTTCTCTCCAACGGCGTGTCAATCGATGTCGCCATCAAGGCTCTGGAAGACCGCGGTGTCGCGCGACGTCTTGCCGAACCGAACCTGATTGCGCGCTCGGGTGAAAAAGCGAGCTTCCTGGCGGGCGGCGAGTTTCCGATCCCAGTCTCGGAAGAGGACGGCAATATCTCAGTCGAATACAAAAAGTTCGGCGTCAGTCTGGACTTCACACCGACCGTGCTCAGCGACGGCCTGATCGCTCTCGACATCGAGCCGGAGGTCTCCTCGATCGATAGATCGGCTTCCTACAATATCGGCAACATCTCCATCCCGGGTTTCGTGGTGCGGCGCGCGCACACGTCGATCGATCTGAAAAGCGGTCAGAGTTTCATGATGGCGGGCTTGCTGCAAAGCGAGAACGACATGGTTCAGCAGCGCGTTCCAGGTCTGGGCAAGTTGCCGGTGCTCGGCCCGCTGTTCAGTTCCAGAGCGTATCAGCGGCGCGAAACGGACCTGGTCATCATCGTCACGCCGTACCTCGTTAAGCCGATGGACCCATCGAAGAAGCCGCTGACGCCGGCTGACGGCACCTTGCCGGCAAGCAATGTCGATTATTTTCTGGGCAATGTGGAGGAGGTGAAAACCGCCGACGCCGCCCACAATGGCGGGACCGCAACCGACGCTGCCGCTCCAGCCACAAAAGTCGGCCACTTCCTCGATCTCCCAAGGGAATGAGCATGCGAACGCTTTCAATGATCGGCGCCGTCGCAATGCTTGCCTCTGCCAGCGGTTGTGCCACCGAGGAGACGATGCGTCTCGACGGGCTGACCCAAGGCGCGGGCAATGCGATGGCGGCCGACACCGTGATGCAGATGGTCGATCCGTGGCCTGAGGGCGTCGAACGCACCCGGCTTCGGGTGCCAGCAAACCGCGGCGCCCAGCCAAGCGCGGCCCCGAAAGCGGTCGAGGAAAAAGCATCGCAACCCACGGCCGGTTACTGATCAGGCCACCAAACGCGCGGGCGAGAAGAATGGCAAATCCCGGAAAAACCAAACGGATCGTGCTTGTTTCCACCGACAAGAGCTTTGTGCAGAAAACGAGGACGGCGTTCGCCTCGTCGGAGGCGGTTGCGCTTGTTACGGTCGAGAAGAACGTCACCGAGTTACGCGGCGAAATCCAGGAGGCTGATTGCAGCGCGGTGATCGTCGACATGGATGCGGCCAAGCTCAACGAGATCGAGGCGCTGCAGCGCATTACGCGGCGGCTCGAGAGGCGCGCTGCAATCATCGTTGTGACTCAGGAATTCAATGCGTCCGCCGCGCGCATCCTGGTTCAGCTTCAGGTCGCCGATTTTCTGGTCAAGCCGCTGACCACCGCCGATCTTGTTCGCTCCTGCGTTCGCGCGCTTGAGGGACCGGGGCGCGAAGAGAACACCGAGTCGCAAATCTACACGTTCATGCCCGCCGCCGGGGGGGTAGGCACCACCACGCTGACGCTGCAAACCGCGTTCCAGCTCCACCATTCGGTAACGCGCGGATCGTCGACCTGCGTAGTCGATCTCAATTTCCAGCAAGGCTCATGCGCCGAATATCTCGACCTCGAGCCACGCTTCGACATCAACGAAATCGATAATCAGCCGGAACGCCTTGACCGCCAGCTTCTTGACGTGATGCTCTCGAAACATGCGAGCGGTCTCTGCGTGCTGGCTGCGCCTGCGCGGCCAGCGGAGATGCGCACGTTCAACGCCGACGTGGTTGTCCGCATGCTGGACCTCGTCTCCGCCTATTTCGACAATGTCGTCATCGACATGCCGCGCACGTGGTTTCCCTGGACGGAAACCGTGCTGCTGGGCTCAAACAAGCTCTACATCGTCGCCGAAATGACCGTGCCGTGCCTGCGCCATACGCAGCGGCTGATCCAGGCCGTTTATGAGACGGTGGGCAAGGAGGTGAAGCCAAACGTCATCGTCAACCGCTTCGAACAACGCCTGTTCGAAAGCGGCATCAAGCGGGCCGACGTCCAGGCATTCCTCGGCGAGCATTTCGTCGGC
Source organism: Mesorhizobium sp. WSM4840 (assembly GCF_055811755.1). Lineage (NCBI taxonomy): Bacteria > Pseudomonadati > Pseudomonadota > Alphaproteobacteria > Hyphomicrobiales > Phyllobacteriaceae > Mesorhizobium > Mesorhizobium sp. WSM4840. Next base: position 226,929 of record NZ_JBVVQD010000002.1, on the reverse strand, counting down.
GGCATCTCGAACAATTACAAGCTGGTGCGCGAGGCCGTCGATCGCGGCGTTCCGCTGCACGAGATCGACCCCAACGCGAATGTCGTCAACGATCTCAGGCGAATAGTCCTGCCTGATGAGGTCGTGGCGGAAACGCGGAAAAAGCGTTCACTGTTCGGGCTCGGTAAAAGTCTTTTGAGGAGAGCCGGGTGATCAGCCGATTTTCGACGCTCCAGAAGCGCGATGCCACGCCGGAAATCCGGCAGGAGCAGGCGCCAATCCAGCATCGGCCGGTCGTCATCCCGACGACACGCAAGCCGGCCCCGCCGAAACCCGAGGTGGGACCGGCAAAGCCCACGAAGGTCCTCGACGCCAGAATGCGCATTCACCGCATGCTGATCGAAGAGATCAACCTCGTAGCGCTCGAGCGCCTGCCGCGCGACGAGATGCGGCGGCAGGTGCATGATTTCGTCTCCGAGAAGGCGCGCGGCGAACGGCTTGCGGTCAATGTCGCCGAACTCGACGCGCTGGTGGATGACATTGTCGACGAAATGGTCGGCCTCGGCCCGCTCGAGCCGTTGCTGAAAGACCCAGCCATCAACGACATCCTGATCAACGGCCATCGCAGCTGCTTCGTCGAGCGGCATGGCAAGCTCGAGCAGGTGCATATTCCGTTCAAGGACGAAGCTCACCTCATACGAATCATCAACAAGATCGTTGCGGCCGTCGGCCGCCGCGTCGATGAATCCCAGCCGATGGTCGACGCGCGCATGCTCGACGGCTCACGCTTCAATGCCGCCATCCGACCGGTCGGTGTCGACGGGCCGCTGGTATCCATCCGCAAATTCTCCAAGAATAAGCTCGGTCTGCATAAGCTCGTTGAATTTGGTGCGGTCACGCAGAACATGGCCGAGGTCCTTGCCGCCGCAGTCCATGCCCGCAAGACGACGATTATTTCCGGCGGCACCGGCACCGGCAAGACGACGATGCTGAACGCGCTGTCGGCCTTCATCCCCGAAGACGAGCGCCTGATCACCATCGAAGACGCGGCCGAACTGCAATTGCAGCAGCCGCATGTGGCGCGCATGGAGACGAGGCCGGCCAATATCGAAGGTCACGGCGAACTCAAGCAGCGCGATCTGGTCAAAAACGCGCTGCGTATGCGGCCGGACCGCGTCATCCTCGGCGAGTGCCGCGGCGAGGAAGCCTTCGACATGCTTCAGGCGATGAACACCGGCCACGAAGGCTCGATGGCGACCATTCATGCCAACACGCCGCGCGACGCGATTTCCCGTCTCGAACAGATGCTCGGCATGACCGGAATGCCGATGACCGTGCAGTCGATCCGCAGCCAGATCGCAAGCGCGCTCGACATCATCGTGCAGCTTACCCGGCTTTCCGACGGCAAGCGCAAGGTCACGAGCGTCGCCGAAGTGACCGGGATGGAAGGCGACGTGATCCAGATGCAGGAGATATTTCGCTTCGTGCGCACCGGCATGGAAGCGGACGGGACGATCCTTGGCCACTTCGAGGCGACGGGCCTGCGCCCGCGCTTCCTCGAAGACCTGAAGGCGATGGGCATCGAATTTCCTGGGCGATATTTCGAGCCTGGCAGACAGCAGGAATAATCAATGCTCGAGGGATTCAGCGCCATCTATGTGATTTATGCCGGCGCCGGTCTGACCGGCATCATGATCGCCGAAGCGTTTTACCTGCTTTACGCCGGGCACCGGGATCGCCGCATGGCGATCAATCGGCGAATGAAGCTGCAGGAGAAAAAGCTCAGCCAAGAGCAGGTGCTGATCCAACTGCGCAAAGAGCGTGGGATGGAAGGCGGTGCTTCGATGCTTTCGCTCGACCGGATTCGGGAGCTGCGGATCCAGTCCGGCATGGTCCTACCACTGCCGAAATTTCTGCTGATCACGTCGGGTCTGGCGCTTGGCCTCTGCCTGTTTGCCGTTTCCTACGGCCTGCCGCTGATCATTGCACTGCCAGTGCTTCCGGTCATGTGTTTGGTCTTTCCGATCATGACCCTGCGGTTCCTGCGCAAGCGGCGGCACAAGATGTTCGGAATGCAGCTTCCAGAAGCTCTGGAACTCATCACGCGAAGCCTCAAGGCAGGGCATCCGGTTCCGGTGGCGATCTCGATGGTGGCGCGTGAAATGGCCGATCCGATCGGCACCGAATTCGGCGTGATCGCCGACGAAGTGACCTATGGCTCCGACCTGGTTTCCGCGCTGCATTCGCTGTTCGAGCGCGTCGGACACGAGGACCTGCCGCTGTTCGTCACCGCTGTGTCGATCCAGAGCAGCTCAGGCGGCAATCTGCGCGAAATCCTGGATGGTCTGTCGTCGATCATCCGCGAGCGCGGAAAGCTGCGGCGCAAAGTGCGAGCAATCTCGACCGAGGGCCGCATGTCGGCCTACATCCTGACCGCCGTACCGGCGCTGCTGATGGTCGGCATCATGGTCATGATGCCGCAATTCTACGAGAGCGTCTGGGGCGAGCCGATGACTTGGTATCTGTTGGGCGGCTCGATCTCATGGCTAATGCTGGGCAACGCCATGATGTTCAAGATGTCGAACTTCAAATTCTGACATGGAAACCCTGATCGGTCTCCTTGCCTCCCTTCGCCCGACGTCGCTGGCGCTTTTGCTGCTCGCCGTGGGAGGAGGAGCGATCCTCTGGCAATGGAGTACCGCGCGTGGAGGACGCGGCGACTTGAAGCGCCGGCTCAAGGTCGAAGTCTCAGAGGTTGCGGAGGCACCCAAGCCGACCGCCGCGCCGAAACGGAACGCCAGCGCCGTCCGCGACAAGGCGATGAAAACCGCCCATGAATTCTACGCCAAAAGCGATCCGGAAAACGTTGCGCGGCTGCGGATGAAACTCATTCAGGCTGGTCACATGGATCCAGGCGCGGTCGGCAGTTTTTTTGTCATCCGCTTTGTCGGCTTCCTGGCTGGAGCCGTTGTTGCGTTTCTGGTCGTCCGCTGGTTTGGCGGTGAATCGGCAGTTCCGAGCCGCTGGACTTTTATCATCATGTCCGGTGGCGCCGGTTATTTTCTGCCGGGTCTTGTATTGACCTCGCAGGTCCGTACGAAAATGCGGGAATACCGCAATGGCTTTCCCGATTTCATGGACCTGATGATCGTCTGCGCGGACGCCGGCATGAGCATGGAGGCCGGGATCGAGCGGGTGTCGAAAGAGCTCTTTATCACTTATCCCTCGCTCAGCCAGAACCTTCAGCTTGTCTCGCTCGAACTCAGGGCGGGGCGCAGCCTTGACGATGCGCTGAAATCGTTGGCTGATCGCCTGAGCCTCGACGAGGTACGCTCCTTCGCCACGCTGCTTCAGCAATCGAAGGAGCTTGGCACCAGCCTTTCGGGCGCGCTTCGGGTTTATTCGGACGAAATGCGTCACAAGCGCATGTCGATAGCTGAGGAAAAGGCGCACGCGCTGCCGGCAAAGATGTCGGTGCCGGTTACGGTCTGCATCCTGCCAGTCGTGCTGATGATCGCCATCATCCCGATCATCGTGAAAATGACGGCAGGCGACTGATCCGCTCCAGTCGATAGTTAATCCAATATGTTCGGCTTTCCTAATATTTGCTCGAAACCCGCCACCGAAGCTTAAGCCGAGCCCGCTATTATGCTTGATGAGACGGCCCGCCAAGCGGCCGGATGGGGCAGATTATGGGGCAATCGAAATTCGCCGCGTTGGCTGCGGTCGCAGTCGTGACGATTGTGACGGGATGCACGACGAGCAGCGTCGACGTCACCGAGACCACGTCGATCGCTCCGGCGACGACCGACATCAGCAGGGCTGATCTCGTATCTGGCAAGACGCAGTTCCGCGAAGCCAATTATGGGTTGGCGGAAAAGCACTTCCGCAAGGCGGTGGAACTTCGGTCCGACAATGCCGAGGCATGGCTGGGACTTGCCGCCTCCTACGACCAGCTCGGCCGCTTCGATTTTGCCGACCGCGCTTACGATCAGCTTGTTGTGGTTGCCGGCCGCCGGGCCCACATCGTCAACAATATGGGGTATTCGCAATTGTTGCGCGGCAACAAGAAAAAAGCCCGCGAATTGCTTCTGGAGGCCAAGGCAGGAATGACCGATACCTCGTTGGTCGATGCCAACCTCGCACTGATGAACAAGCCGTAGCAGCGTTCGAACCGTCGCCGGATCCAACGAATTGCAGTTGGCTTACAGACCGCCGCGGGGTCCACCGTGAATAATTGTAGAAGCCTGGCTAGATCGGTTCTGGAGCGAAATGGTGGCGTAGAACGGATCTGGCATGTTGTTCAGCGCCAGAACTTACCCTTCTAAACTGGAATTGGTCACGAGTGGTGCTGGCGATCACCCATTTCGAATGTTTATTTTTCAATAGAATTAGCGACGGGTAACCGTTCCGCGCTGTGCACAGTCGAGCGATACCTGCATCCGCTCGCTGAGAGCGCTCTGCATTCGCGGCCACGGAACGGCGGCATCCTCCATCCGGACAGCGGTTTGACCGTCCGGCAGCTTTTCTGTGAGGACGAATTCCGTCCTACTTAAGAGTTTAGTGATCAATGAAACAACTTCTTTGCCGCAGGGATGCATTTTGCCGGCATGATGCACCAAATTCTGCTTTTGAAACGGTTCTGTCGAGACAGCCGCGGTAACTTTGCGACCGGTCTCGTTGTCATGCTGCTTCCTATGATTGCAGCAGTCGGCGCCGCGGTGGATCTCGCGAACATGAACCGCGAGAGGAGCAGGCTTCAATCGGCTCTGGATGCAGCAAGCATGGAGATCGCCGTTAAGGTCAACTCGGGCCTGAGCGACGGTGAGCTACAGGCGCTTGGCGACAAGCTACTCAAAGCCAACTTGGCATCGGTCGATGCAAGCGCGGATAACATACCCTCGCTCGTCTATCACGGTCTGGCGACGGAAAACGACGGAAGCCAGAGCCTCAGGACTGAATCCAGCCTCAACTACACCTATCTCATTCCGCGCTCAATCGGCGGCGATGGACCGTCATCGACCAACATTCTCGTCCGGTCCCGCATTACGTCCAGCAATGGTGATACCGCGTGCGTCTATGCCCTCAACCGGGCCGCGCCGCGCGCCTTCGAAGCGGCCGGAAGCACCACAGTCATCATGGATGGCTGCGTTATCGCTTCCAATTCGTCGGCTCCGGATTCCATCTATGTTGGCGGCGACGCGTCCCTTGAGGCGGACTGCATTCAATCATCTGGCGGAATAGTGGCGACCAGCGGACTGATCACCGATTGTGAGCAAAATCGCGTCAATGCGTGGCGACTGCCTGACCCATGGGGTAACCTGGTGGAACCGGTACCACCAATCTTGTATCCTAATCCGAACGCTGGCGACTTGACAGTCAGTCCAGGGCGGTATCGAAATCTCGATCTGAGCGGCGACAAAACCCTGGAGCCGGGCCTCTATTATGTCGAAGGTTCTCTTTCCGTCAAAGGCACAGTGACCGGCGCCGGTGTGACCATCTTCATGGCTGATGGCGGTATAACAGTGAACGGCAACGGCTCGCTGTCATTGAGCGCGCCGCAGACAGGCGACTATGCCGGCATGCTGATGATGTCGGCACGAGCGAACACATCGTCCCACCTGTTCAATGGGAATGGCGCCACTGATCTGAACGGCGTCCTGTACTTCCCCTATGGCGACCTGACCTACAATGGTAACAACGGAACTAGCAGCACCTGCCTGCGAATCGTTGCCGACACGATCAAGATGAGCGGCAATTCGAACATCAAGTCCGACTGCAGTGCGGAACTGGGGGGGCGCGAAGCTAGAGTGGCAGGCCCGTTCTACTTTTCGATGTAAGGCAGTTGCGAACGTTCGAGACCTCCCATTGGCCCACGCACCACCGACGCTCGGTTTTGTGTCCCGAAATGTGTCCTGATCTCGAATTTGCGGTGTGGTGAGGAGCGCTTTGGGCCCGCAACCCTTGGAAAGATTGGTGCCGCTTAGGTGACTCGAACACCTGACCCCATCATTACGAATGATGTGCTCTACCAACTGAGCTAAAGCGGCCCGGGAAGCCGGGGCCTCCAAGATGCGCTGGGTGATAGACGCAACCCGCCACAAATTCAAGATGGGACTTGGCATTTCGTGTCGGCTCATTCCGGGCCTATAAGCGACCGCCGCACCGATCGGCCATGCGGCTGTGCGAAAACCACTCCGGCAGGTTGCGCGACGTCGCGTTGGCGCTGCATCGGGAAATCGGCGAAAAATGTTGATTCCTTTACCGAAAACCGCCGAAATGAGCTTTGGATGCGTCACGAAGACAGAATGCGGCCGCTGGCCCGTTGATTGATTGATCGCCTGCGGCTAACGATCATGACATGTGACCGTAGGTGCAGAGGGATCCAGCTTGGACGCGATCGAAAAAGCGATCCGGAATGCCTTCGAGAAAGGCAATGCCGAAGACCGCGCGTTTCGCGAGCGGGTCTATCGATCGGCCTTCGCCGCACTTGACCGTGCCCTGCAGGCCAACCCGGGCGTGACGGTGGAACTCGCCATCAAGCGCCGCAAGGCGGTGCAGGCCAAGATCACCGAAATCGAATCCGAATTCCTGCCGGCGGTTCCCGGCGTCGGCCCACAGACCGATGATGACGCTGCAGCACCGGCGGTGGAGCAGCCGGCTGACAGCGCCGCCGAAGCCGAAGCCGATGCCGAACCCGCCGCCGAACCCGCGCCGCCGCCTGACGTCGTTGTCGACGGTCCGGTGAAGCCTCCTGCATCCGACGCGCCGCGCTCGCGCGTCTTGCCCGTCGTTCCCGATATCATGCCGGAAGCGGGTTTTCCCGGTGCGCCGGAGATCGAATTGTCGTCCCGCCCATCGACCGGAGACGACGACGCAGAGGTGATGCCCGACCGCGACGACAAGCGGGTGAGAGGCCCCCGCCTGCCTCTCACCGCGATCTTCCTCGGCGTGACGCTGCTCGCAGCTGTCGGTATCGGCCTCTATTTCGCTGCGCAGACCGGCGTCTTCAAGTCGGCGGCCGAACTCGACACGGCCCCGCCGCAAACCGTACCGACGGTGGAAGACGATGATTTCACACCGCCAAGCGACACCGCCTCGCCGCTGGACCCCGGCGATGCGGAGCGCGACTGGATCAATGTGTTTTCGCCGAGCGACCCGGCGCTTGTCAGTGCGCCTTCGGATGCCAAGGCCGAAGTCATGCAGGACGACAGCGGTTCCTTCCTGCGCATCCGGTCGGGCGCCTCCGGTTCGGCGATCAGCTTCGACGTCGGGCAAGGCGTGCTGGAAAAACTCGCCGGCAAGCACGCCACGTTCGACATCATCGCCCGCTCCGAGGAGGGCCAGGAGACGCAGATCTCCGTCGACTGCAACTTCGGCGAACTCGGCGACTGCGGCCGCAAGCGCTACGCGGTCGGCCACGAGCGCAACGAATATCTGTTCGACGTGCCGTTTCCCGACAAGCGTCCGGGTGCTGCCGGCACCATCGCCATCAATTCCGACTTTGACAAACAGGGCAAGTCGGTCGACATCTACGAGATCCGCGTCTCGATTGTTCCGTGATTTCTGGAGCGAGACCGCTGAACCGCTGCACTCCGTAACCACTGTTACGGCATGGATCATCCATGCCGTGATCTTCGAGTCTCGCAGCGATGAATGGCAGAGCAGCACGTTGACCCGGCACCCTTTTGCCTTCCCTCATCCGTCCTAATCGAGCAGCGCCTGCAGCGTCTCGATGCGGTCGGCTTCGGCCGCCGGCTTGTCCCAGCGCAGCCGTGAAATGCGCGGAAAGCGCATGGCGACGCCGGATTTGTGCCGTGTCGAGCGGTTGAGCCCTTCGAACGCCACCTCCAGCACGAGACCGTTCTTGCGGTCGGCTCGTACCGAGCGGACCGGGCCAAAGCGCTCGATCGTATTGTCGCGGACATATTTGTCGATCTGCCTCAGTTCCTCGTCGGTGAAGCCGAAATAGGCTTTCCCCACCGGCACCAGTTCCTCCGATCCTTCGCGGCCGGACCACACGCCAAACGTGTAGTCGGAATAAAAACTCGAACGCTTGCCGTGGCCGCGCTGGGCATACATCAGCACGGCGTCGACCGTGTGCGGATCGCGCTTCCATTTGAACCATGGGCCTCTCGGCCGGCCGGTGAGATAGGGCGAATCCCAGCGCTTCAGCATTACGCCTTCAATGACCGGATGCAGCGGCTTGCGGCGCAATTCCTCCAGCGCCTGCCAGTCGGTGAATTCGACCAGGGGCGACAGATCGAAGCGGCTCGGATCGAGCGTCTGCACGAAGGCTTCGAGGCGGCCGCGCCGCTCGCGGAAAGAGCGCGCGCGCAAGTCCTCGTCGCCGATCTGAAGCACGTCGTAGCAGCGCATGAAGGCCGGGTATTGCTGCTGGATCTTCGGTGTCACGCTCTTGCGATTCAGCCGCTGCTGCAGGTCCGAGAACGTGCCGGTCGCCTGCAAGGGATCGCCGACCAGAAGCTCGCCGTCGAGGGTGGCAGAAAAATCCATCGCCTCTGCGAGGTCCGGAAAAGCGCCGGAGACGTCGTCGCCCGTGCGCGAATAGAGCCGGCGAATGCCGCCTTCCGATACGGCCTGGACGCGGATGCCGTCCCATTTCCACTCGGCGGCATAGTCGGCCGGGTCGAGCTTTTCGAGGTCGCCGTCACCGATCGGGTTCGATAGCATCACCGGCCGGAACAGCGCCAGCGCTGTCTTTTTGGGTTTTTCTGCCTTGCCTTCCAGCCAGGCGAAGAGCTCGGCATAGGGCGGCGTCAGCCCATGCCAGAGCTCTTCGATCTCGGCGACGTCGACCTTGCCGAGATCGGCCAGCGCCTGCTTGGCCAGCCGCGCCGAGACGCCGATCCGCAGGCCGCCGGTGACCAACTTTATGATGGCGAAGCGCGCCGAGATGCTGGCGCTGTCGAGCAGCCGGGCCAGCACCTTCGGCCCGTCGGAACGGCTCGCCGCCTGCAGCTTCGCGACGACCTCGGCGAGCGTCGGCTCGTGGTTGGCGGCATCCGTCGGCGATTGCGGCCAGACCAGCGACACCGTCTCCGCCAGGTCGCCGACATAGTCGTAGGAATAGCCGAACAGCACCGGGTCCATGCGTTCCATGACCAGCATGCGCAGCATCGCCGGCTTGACCGCCGCGATGGTCAGGTCGCCGGTAATAGCGGCCAGCGCCAGGCCGCGATCCGGATCCTCGACGCTGCGGAAATAATCGCTCAGCAGCGTCAGCTTGCCGTTGCGCGACGGCGTCAGCACGAGGCGATCGAGGAGTTCGGCGAAGCGGTTCATGAGGAGAACCATGGCCGAGCGTCGCGTTCTGTCGCGCCCCCCTCTGTCCTGCCGGACATCTCCCCCACGAGGGGGGAGATTGGCAGTTTCGTTCTTGCCGCCCGTCTTACAACGTCAGCGATTGGCGAAAGCCGGCGCAACATCCGATCTCCCCCCAAGTGGGGGAGATGGCCGGCAGGCCAGAGGGGGGTGCCAAAGAGCGCTACGTCGGCCGTGAGCACCATCAATCGCCCTCATCCTCGTAGCCGACGAGATGCAGCGGCCTGGCGGCGATGCCTTCGAGTTCGCACCAGCGCACCAGCGCTTCCTCGCGACCATGCGTCACCCAGATTTCCCCGGCGCCAGTTTCCCTGATCGTGGCGGTCAGCTCGTCCCAGTCGGCATGGTCGGAAATGATCAGTGGCAGCTCGACGCCGCCCTGCTTGGCGCGCTGGCGGATGCGCATCCAGCCGGACGCAAAACACGAGATCGGATCGGGAAAGCGTCGTGCCCAGCGGTCGGCGAAGGCCTGTGGCGGGCCGACGACGATGGCGCCGGAGAAATCGTCCTTGCCACCGCTTTCGACGGTCGCCGGCTCCAACGTCCCGAGGTCGATGCCCTGGCTCTGGTAATAGTCGCTGAGCCTGGCCAGCGCGCCATGGATGTAGATCGGCCTGTCGTAGCCGGCATCGCGCAGCAACCGCATGACGCGCTGCGCCTTGCCGAGCGCATAGGCGCCGACCAGATGCGCGCGTTCGGGAAACTGCGCCGTCGATTTCAGCAGGCGGGCAATCTCTTCGGTATCGGGCGGATGGCGGAACACCGGCAGGCCGAAGGTCGCCTCGGTGATGAACACGTCGCACTTGACCGGTTCGAACGGCTCGCAAGTCGCGTCCCTCTGGCGCTTGTAGTCGCCCGAAGCGACGATGCATGAGCCCTGATGCACAACCTCGATCTGTGCCGAGCCGAGCACATGGCTGGCCGGATGGAAGGTTACGGCGACGCCGTTCAGCGCAATCGTCTCGCCAAGTGCTGCCGCTTGCGTGGTCCCGGCAAAGCCCTCGCCGTAGCGCAGCCCCATAATGTCAAGCGTCTGTTGTGTGGCCAATACCGAACGGTGGCCGGAACGGGCATGGTCGGAATGGCCGTGCGTGATCAGTGCCCGGTTGACCGGCCGCACCGGATCGATGAAGAAATCGCCGGGTGGGCAATAGAGGCCCTCGGGCCGGGGGTGAAGCAGGTCGCTGGCGCGCATGGCTCCAAGATAGTTGCTAATTCCGGCGCGGGAAGCCTGTTGCAAGTGACTGCTGACTCGGCATACAGGCAACTGCCGGCGGGATCTCCATCACGAAACCGCATCAGGCCTCGTCCGGCGACGCTTTTCGTTCATCTGCGCCACACCTGGCGGCGGCTGCGAAAAAGCCTGGATTCACATGCCCGAAAGGGCAGGACACCAACACGGAGGACCTTGCATGCGCTGGAACTTGGTGGTCTTGGCACCTTGCCTGGCACTGGCCGGCTGCGTTGGCACCTCGATTGCCGAGCGGCAGGACGCGAATGTCCAGTCCTCGCTGCAATATGATAGCGTGCCTTGCAATCAATTGCTGGCGCAACGCAACCGGCTGGCGCAGCAATACCGCCTTCCGCAGGATGCCAAGCCGTCTTTCTCCGATCCCGGGGTGGGCCTCGGCCCGTTCACGCCGGACGCCCGTTCCAAGGCCCAGCGCGATCTCGAACAGGCCAGCGGCCGGATCGACGCCATGAACCGGTCGATCGCCCGCCGCGAATGTGGCAAGCCGGGTTAATATCCCGCGTTGCGATCCACGACATTCTCAAGCTTCTCGCCGCGCTCGAAGGCGGCCATCTGGCGCAGCATGATCGGCACCAGATGCACGGGATCGGAGGTCGCCGCCGCATGCGGCGTCACGAACACTTTCGGGTGGCTCCACAGCCGGCTGGTCTTCGGCAGCGGCTCGACCTCGAACACGTCGAGGCTCGCTTCCTTGAGCGTGCCGCCCTCCAGCGCACGCAGAATGTCGGCGTCTTTCTGCAACTTGCCGCGTCCGGCATTGATCAGCACCGAGCCGCCGAGGCCGTTGCGTTTCCTCAACTCCTTCAGCACGCCGTAATTGATGATGCCTTGCGTCTGCGGCGTGAGCGGCAAAAGCACCACCAGAATGTCGGTGGCGTTGAGGAAGGGGATCAATCCTGCCTCGCCGGCATAGGTCGAAACGCCTTCCATCGGCCGCTCGCTGCGCGACCAGCCATTGACCGCAAAGCCGAGCGACAAAAGCACCGACGCCGCTGCGCGGCCAAGCGTGCCGAGCCCCATGATGCCGACGGAGATGTCGCCGGCCGGCCGCTGCGGCGGCTCGTGCCAGATCTTCTTTTGCTGCTGCGACCGGTAGAGCATGCCTTGGCGATGGTGATCGAGCACCCGCCAGACGACATATTCGGTCATGTATTGGGTCAGGTTGTCGGCCACGACCTTGACGATCGGAACGTCGGGCAAAGTGGGATCGGCGAAGATGTGGTCGACGCCGGCGCCGATCGAAAAGACAGCGCGCAGATTGGGCAGCGACGACAGAAGGTTCGGCCGCTGCTTCCAAACCACCGCATAGGTGATCGAAGGATCGCTGGCGCCGTCCGGCTCGAGCACCACCTCGCGTTCGGCCGACAAGAGTTCGCGCCAACGGCGTGGATGGATACCGGTGAGGGCAAGCAGGACACGGCCTTTTTCCATTGCGGATTCTTTTTTCCTCTATGCGGTACGGCCTTACTCGCTGACGATGCCGACCGGCGCCGTCTCGATCCTGAACGCGGCCGAGATCAGTGCCTTGGTATAGTCGGTCTGCGGCCGTTCGAAAATCTGTTCGGACGGGCCGGCTTCGACGATCCTGCCATTGCGCATGACGATGACGTCGTTGGCAAGCGCACGGATGACCTTCAGATCGTGGCTGATGAACAGATAGGCGAGGTCGTGCTTCGCCTGCAGGCTGCGCAGAAGGTCGACCACCTGCGCCTGCACGCTCATGTCGAGCGCCGAGGTCGGCTCGTCCAGCATGACGAAGCGCGGGTTGAGCACCATGGCGCGGGCGATGGCGATGCGCTGGCGCTGGCCACCGGAAAACTCGTGCGGATAGCGATTGCGCGTGGCGGGTTCGAGCCCGACTTCCCCGAGCACCTCGACGATGCGCTTGTCGCGTTCATCGGGCGACAGTTTCGGCTCGTGGATCTTCAATCCTTCCTCGATGATCTCGGAGACCGACATGCGCGGGCTCAAGGATCCGAACGGATCCTGGAAGACGATCTGCAGCTCGCGCCGCAGCGGCCGCATGGCATTGAAACTCAGCTCGTTGATATCACGCCCGTTGAACTGAATGGTCCCGGTCGACGAGATCATCCTGGCCAGCGCCAGGCCGAGCGTCGTCTTGCCAGAGCCGGATTCGCCGACGACGCCGAGCGTCTGGCCGGCGCGCACGGTGACGTCGATGCCGTCGACCGCCTTTACATTGTCGACGGTGCGCCGGAAAAAGCCTTTCTTGATCGGAAACCAGACTTTGACGTCCTGGCCGGTCATGACCGGCTTGGCGGCAGCGTTGGCGGCGGGCGGCTTGCCCTTCGGTTCGGCAGCAAGCAGATGCCGCGTATAGCTGTGCTGCGGCTTGGCGAAGATTTCTTTCGTCGGCCCGGTCTCGACGATCTTGCCCTTGGTCATCACGCAGACCCGGTCGGCGATCTTTCTGACGATGCCGAGATCATGGGTGATGAACAGCATCGACATGCCCTTGCGGCTCTTCAGCTCCGCAAGCAGTTCGAGGATCTGCGCCTGCACGGTGACATCGAGTGCCGTCGTCGGCTCGTCGGCGATCAGCAGTTCCGGCTCGTTGGCCAGCGCCATGGCGATCATGACGCGCTGGCGCTGGCCGCCGGAAAGCTGGTGCGGGTAGGCGTCGAGCCGCTTCTCCGGCTCGCGGATGCCGACCTCGTTGAGCAGCTCCAGGGTGCGCGCCTTGGCTTGGCGGTCCCCCAGCCCCTGGTGCAATGTCAGCACCTCGACGATCTGCTGCTCGATCGTGTGCAGCGGGTTGAGCGAGGTCATCGGCTCCTGGAAGATCATGGTGATCTTGTTGCCGCGCACGCGGCGCAATGCCTTCTCGTCGGTGGCGAGCAGGTCGGCGCCCTGGAACAGGATCTTTCCCGACGGATGGCTGGCGGCCGGATAGGGCAGCAGCTTCAGCACCGACAGCGCCGTGACCGACTTGCCGGAGCCGGATTCGCCGACCAGCGCCACCGTCTCGCCCTTGGCGATGTCGAAGGAGATGTGGTCGACGGCCATCGACTGGCGGCCTTCCTGCGCGAAGGCGACGCTGAGGTTGCGCACGGAGAGGAGAGGGGCTTCGCTCATCTGAACGTCTTGCGCGGATCGAAGGCGTCGCGGGTCGCCTCGCCGACGAAGACCAGCAGCGACAGCATCAGCGAGATGACGACGAAGCCGGAAATACCCAGCCATGGCGCGTTGAGGTTGCGCTGCGCCTGCTTGAGGAGCTCGCCCAGCGAGGCCGAGCCGGGCGGCAGGCCGAAGCCAAGGTAGTCGAGCGAGGTCAGCGTCGAGATCGAGCCGCTGAGCAGAAACGGCAGGAAGGTCAGCGTCGCCACCATGGCGTTTGGCAACAGATGCCGGAACATGATGGTGCCGTTGGGCACGCCGAGCGCGCGCGCGGCGTTGACATATTCGAAGTTGCGGGCGCGCAGGAACTCGGCTCGCACCACGCCGACCAGCGCCACCCAGGAGAACAGCAGCATCAGCCCGAGCAGGATGAAGAAGCCGGGCGGCAGGATGGCGGCGACGATCAGCAAGAGATAAAGCACCGGGATCGCCGACCAGATTTCTATGAAGCGCTGGAACAGAAGGTCGGTCCAGCCGCCGAAATAGCCCTGCAATGCACCGGCCGTCACGCCGATCACCGCCGAGCCGGCGGTGAGGATCAGGCCGAACAGCACCGAGACTCTGAAACCGTAGATGACGCGCGCCAGCACGTCGCGCGCCTGGTCGTCGGTGCCCAGCCAGTTCCAGTTGCCGACGACGCAATTGGGGTCGGCCGCACCTTGCGGATACTGGTTGCAGCGTGTCTTGACGTCATAGAGCCAGGACGGCTTGGTCGGTGCGGCCTCGGGAATGGCGTTGTTGACGGTCCGGTAGGAGTAGCGGACCGGCGGCCAGATCATCCAGCCATGGGCATTGATCTCGTCCTGGATGACCGGGTCGCGATAGTCGGTGACCGCATAAAAGCCGCCGAACTTCTCCTCGGGATAAGCGACCAGGACCGGAAACAGGATCTCGCCCTTGTAGGAAACGAGGACCGGCTTGTCGTTGGCGATCCATTCGGAAAACAGCGACAGCACGAAAAGCACGAGGAAGATCCACAACGACCAATAGCCGCGCCGGTTGGCCCTGAAATTCTGCAGGCGCCGCTGGTTGAGCGGCGACAGCCAGGGTCGGGCGATCCGGCCCGGCGCCGTTTCGGCTGCGGCCCCGGCCATCAGACGTCTCTCCGCTCGAAGTCGATGCGCGGATCGACCCAGGTATAAATCAGGTCGGACAGGAGCCCGACAATCAGGCCAAGCAGCGAGAAGATATAGAGGTTGGCGAACACCACCGGGTAGTCGCGCTCGACCACCGACCTGAAACCGAGCAGGCCGAGGCCGTCGAGCGAAAAGATGTTCTCGATCAGCAGCGACCCGGTGAAGAAGGCCGAGATGAAGGCGCCCGGAAAGCCGGCAACGACGATCAGCATGGCGTTGCGGAAGACGTGCCCGTAGAGAACCTGCCGTTCCGACAGACCCTTGGCGCGCGCGGTCACCACATACTGTTTGCGGATTTCCTCGAGGAACGAATTCTTGGTCAGCAGCGTCGTGGTGGCGAAGGCTGACAGCACAAGCGCCGTCAGCGGCAAGGTCATGTGCCAGAGATAGTCGACGATCCGCGCCGGCCAGGACAGCTGGTCCCAATTGTCGGAGGTGATGCCGCGCAGCGGGAACCAGTCGTAGAACGATCCGCCGGCAAACAGCACCATCAGCAGTATGCCGAACAGGAAGCCCGGAATGGCGTAGCCGACGATGACGACGCCGCTGGTCCATACGTCGAATGCCGAGCCGTCCTTGACTGCCTTGCGGATGCCGAGCGGGATCGAGATCAGGTAGGACAGCAGCGTGATCCACAGCCCGATCGAGATCGACACCGGCATCTTCTCGAGGATCAGATCGATCACCGAGATGTCACGGAAATAGCTGTCGCCGAAATCGAACCGGATGTAGTTCCACAACATCATGCCGAAGCGCTCGAGCGGCGGCTTGTCGAAGCCGAACTGCTTTTCCAGCTTGGCGATGAATTCGGGGTCGAGCCCCTGCGCGCCGCGATATTTCGAACCGACGTCGCCGGCCACGTCGACATTGCTGGCGTCGGCGTCGCCACCGCCGCCGCCAAGGCGATCGCTGCCGCCCTGGTTGGTCAGCCGGGCGATCACCTGCTCGACCGGCCCGCCCGGCGCGAACTGGATGACGGCGAAGGACACCGCCATGATGCCGAACAAGGTCGGGATCATCAGCAGGATGCGACGCAGGATATAGGCGCCCATCAGGCTCTCTGCCTTGCTTGAGCGAAAATTTCAGACTTTGCCAACCTTTGCCGCCTTGTTCTTGTCGAACCACCACAGCGCTTCGACCGGAAAGCCGAAATCGGGCTTCTGCTCGGGAAAGCCGAACATGTCCCAATAGGCCACTCGGTGATTCGCGAGATAATATGTTGGAATCCAGTCTAGCCGCGCGCGCAAGACCCGATCGAGCGCTTTGAGCGCCGTGACCAGTTCTATCCGGCTCTGCGCCCTGCCGGCTGCCTCGATCAGCGCGTCGACGGCTTTGCTTTCCGTACCGGGATAATTGCGCATTCCCGGCGTTTTCGCCATCCGCGAATCATAGAGGATTTCCAGGCCGTCGGCAGTCGGCGTCGCCCCGATCGACCATGCGAGCAGGTTGAAATCGAAGTCGAAATTGCTCTGCCGCTGTTCATATTGCGTCGAATCGACCTGCCGGATCGAAGCGTCGATTCCGATCGTTTTCATGTTCTCGGACCACGGGGTGAAAAGCCGAACGATGCCATCGTCCTCAGCCAGCATTTCCACCCGCAGCCGCTCACCCTTTTCATTGACGACGAAATTGCCGGCTCGCTTCCAGCCGGCTTCGGCAAGCAGTCTCGAAGCCGCGCGCAGCAGCTTGCGGTCGTGGCCCGAACCGTCGGAGACAGGCTGCATCACCGCTTCGCCGAAGGTTTCCGGCGGCAACTCGGCTCGGAACGGCTCCAGCAGGGCCAATTCCTCGGGCGAGGGCAGGCCCTCGGCCCTGTAATCCGACCGTTCGAAGTTCGATTGCGAGCGCTCGTAGGCGCCGTAAAACAGAACCCGCCTGGTCCATTCGAAATCGAAGCAATTGGCGATCGCCCGTCTGACGCGCACATCGCGGAATTGCGGACGACGCTGGTTCAGCGCGACAGACTGCATGGATGGCGTTTTCTCTCCGGGAAATTCGCGTTTGACGACCCTGCCGTCCTTCAGCGCCGGAAAATCGTAACCGGTCGCCCATACCCGCGAGGTAAATTCCTCGCGAAAATGCGTGTCCCCCTTTTTCAGGGCTTCAAACGCAGCCTGGCGATTGATGTAAAAATCGATGCGGATGCGGTCGAAATTGTAGAGGCCGCGGTTCACGGCCAAATCCCTGCCCCAATAGTCGGCGACACGCTCATATTCGACGGTCTGTCCCGCGGCCACGCGCCCTATTTTGTAAGGTCCGGAGCCGAGCGGCGGTTTCATCGTCGAGGCATCGAAATCATTGACCGTATAAAAGGCTTTGGACACGATCGGCATGGCGACGACCGCAAGGATATTCTGCGCCGACTGTTTGCCGTTGAAGGTGAGGTCGACGGTTGCCGGATCGACTGCGACCGCCTCCGTCATATGACGCAACGCCTGGGAGAGGTTCGGATGGCCCTTGTCCTTGTAAAGCTTCAATGCGAAGGCGACGTCCTCCGCTGTCAGTGGCGAGCCGTCGTGGAAGCGCGCCTGCGGTCGCAGGCTGAAGCGGAAGCCATTGCGGTCCGGCGACAAGGTAACGGACTCGGCAAGCCGGCCATAGACCGCATCCGGCTCATCGAGAGCGCTTGCCATCAGCGAATCGAAGCAGAGTTCGGTGCGCGGCGGCGATTCCCCCCTCAACACAAGCGAATTCAACGTGTTGAACGTCAGGAAGCTCTGATTGAAGGTGGAGTTCGGCGGTGCGAAATTCATCTGGCCGCCCTTGGCCGCGTCCGGATTGACATAGGCGAAATGCCTGAAACCTGGGGAATATTTGAGGTCGCCGAAGGCCGACAGGCCGTGCAGCTTTACGCCGGTCGCGACGGCGGCGAAGGCCCGGCCGGGCAGCAAAGCTGCCGCCGTGGCAGCGGCGCCCAGGGCCAGAAAGTCGCGGCGGGCCAGAGCGGCGCGGCGGGGGAGCGCCGCCATCAATTGCCGCTCTTGTATTTTGCCGCCAGCGCCTTTTCCTTATCCGGATCGATCCACCAGGAATTCTGGTCGACGCCGCTATAGGCCGGTTGCTTCTCGGGGATGCCGAACTTGTTCCAGTAGGCTATCCAGACCGCCGACCGATGGTGTTGCGGCACTACATAGTAATTCCACAGCAGCACCCGGTCGAGCGCATGGGTGGCAGCAACCAGATCGTCGCGGTCGGTGGCAAAGATGACGCGGTCGACCAGCGCATCGACGACCGGATTCTTGATGCCGGCGTAGTTGCGCGATCCAGGCGTGTCAGCGGCCTTGGAGCTCCAGAAATCACGCTGCTCGTTGCCCGGCGAATCCGACTGTCCCAACTGCGATATGGTGACGTCGAAGTCGAAATTGTTGATGCGGTTGATGTATTGGGTCTGGTCGATCAGCCGCAGCGTGGCGTCGACGCCGATCTTGCGCAGATTGGCGATGTAGGGACTGGAAAGGACCTGGTCGGTGTCGTTCCAGCCGAGGATTTCGAACTTGAAGGGCTCGCCCGTCTTGGCATTGACCATCTTGCCGCCCTTGATCACCCAGCCCGCCTTGGCGAAGAGATCGACCGCAGTCTTGAGATACTTGCGCTCCGCCTGTGGCGAATCGTAGACCGGCAGCTTGAATTCCTGGGTGAAGACTTCGGGCGGCAGCTTGTCGCGATATTGCTCGAGGATTTCCAGCTCCTTGCCTTGCGGCAGGCCGCTCGATGCCAGTTCGGTGCCTTGGAAGTAACTGCTGGTACGGGTGTTGGAACCGAAGAACAAGGTACGATTCATGGTCTCGAAATCGAGTGGGTAAGTCAGCGCGGCGCGCACCAGACGATCCCCAAACAGCGGACGCCTCGTGTTGAGCATGAAGGCCTGCATCGGCTCGGGTGAGGCGGTCTTGAATTCCTGCTTGATGACGTCGCCGGCCTGGACTGCCGGGAAATTATAGGCCGTGTTCCAGCGCCTCGAACTGTTTTCCGGCCTGATGTCATGCAGTCCGCCCTTGGTGAAGGCTTGCCAGGCCGCATTGTCGTCGAGAAAATAGCTGAAACGCTGCCTGTCGAAATTCTCGCGGCCGATCTTCACCGGCAGTTTGGCAGCCCAGTAGTCCGGAACCCTCTGCCAGATGATTTCAGAGCCAGGCTTGAAGCTGGCGATCTTGTGGGCGGCCGAGCCGAGCGGCGGCTCCAAGGTCGGTCTGGTGATGTCGCGCTTCTTGCCGGTGGCGTCGGTGCCTTCCCACCAGTGCTTCGGCAGCACGACGAGATCGCCGAGAATTTTCGGCAACTCCCGGTTGCCCTTCTGGTCGAAATGGAATTCCACCTCGCGGTCGGAAACCGCAATCGCCTCGGTGACATTCTCGAAATAGCGGCTGTACATCGGGCTGTTGGCCTTCAGCACCTGAAACGACCAGATCACGTCGTCGGTGGTGATCGGCTTGCCGTCATGCCATTTGGCCCGCGGATCAAGACGGTAGGTCGCAGAGGAATAGTCGTCCGGATGTTTGTAGGCGTCGGCGATCAGCGGATGGCTGACGCTGCCTTCGTCGGTCGCCTGCTCCATCAGCGTGTCGTAGAGCAAGCCGCCGCCGAATTGGGCAAAACCGGCTGCCGGCGAACCCTGGACGATATAGGGATTGAAGCTGTCGAACGTGCCGAGCACCACCGAATTCAGCGTGCCGCCCTTCGGCGCGTTCGGATTGACGTAGTCGTAGTGCTGGAAGTTATTGCCATATTTGGATTCGCCGATCAGCGACGAGGTGGTGCGCCATTCGTCCGCGAAGGCTGCTTGCAGGCCGCCGGCAAAAGCCGCCACAACCAGCATCGATCTGAGAAACGTTCGGCCAACCGTCATGCCTTCTCCTCTGCGCGATAGCTGTTAGCGGACAATCTAGTTCATTTGACGCTCATGAAAACCGCGACAGCCCGGCTTTGTCGCCGCACATGCGATTTTCCCATTGAAAAAGCCGGGCTGAACCCGACCAAAGTATGTCCGGCGGTATCCGTTGCTATCCAGCGTTTAGAGCCGCTATCGAACGTTAAGTGCTTCAATTAATTAAGCAATTCGCTGTGGCGGCTCTTCCTTTCCAACTCATGTTCACACTATATTGCTCGCTATCAGACGGTAACAGCCGATCGAAAACGGTGTCTGATTCGGTCCCTAGTTTTAGCGAGGTCTAATGTGATGAGTACTCGATTTAGCATCCCGAAAGCCAAAGATGGCCTGACAGTCAAATCGATCGCGGGCTTCAAGCCGCGTCCTGACGGCGGGTTCTATGAGGTCTCCGACAGTGGGGAGACCAAGGCTCTCCGCGTACGAGTGTCAGGGCGGGCGAAAGTCTTCTACATGAACGCGCGCTGGAAGAAGGGCGCCACGTCCGCGACCTCCCGCGCCATCGGGGAGTTTTCCGAAAGTGAGCGGCCTGGCTTCGTCTCCCTCGCCCAAGCCCGCGACAAGGTCCGCGAATGGGAAGCCCTCCGCCGCGCCGGCATAGACCCAGCGGAGAAGGCCGCTGAGGAGAAGGCAGCCCAAGAGCGTGCGGAAGCGAAGGCGGCGACGGACGCCATTGCCGCGCAAGCCGGAGTGTTCTCCGTCGTGGTCGAGGCCTACCTAGCCGATGCTGAGTTTCGGAAGCAGCGCCGGGCGATCGCGTCAGAGAGGGAAATTCGAACTGAATTGCTCGAACCGGAACGCAATCCATGGATGTCAAAACTAATGCCCGAAGTCGAAGATGAGGACGTGTTTGCGCTGGTCGCCGCGATCCGGGACCGCAAGCGCACCTATAGCTCCGGCCGGGAGAAGCTTGGTGCGCCTTACCAAGCCATCAACGTCTTCGACCATGTGAAGCGGATTTACGCTTGGGCGATGAATCCGGAGCGGCGGAAGAAGTTTGGTCTGAAATACAATCCGATCGTGCATTTGCAGAAGAAGGATTTCAAACTGAAGAAACATCCGCGTCAGAGGGTCCTTACCCCTGACGAAATCCGCGCTTTTTGGCTCGCGACTAAGGAGCTCGGATATCCTTATGGCCCGATGTACCGGCTCCTGCTCGCGACCGGCCAGCGGCTGAACGAGATCGCGCGATCATCTTGGCCGGAGTTTGATCTTCGGGAGAATGTCTTGGTTGTCCCTTCGGAGCGCTTCAAAAGCAAAGCCATCCACCGCGTTTCGCTGAGTGACCTCGCGTTGGAAGTCCTCGCGACCGTTCCACGCTTCGACAATGGTGGTCCCGGTTCCTTCCTCTTCTCCCTCAAGAAAGGCCGCATTCCAGCCCGCGCGTTCGGCACCACGAAAAAGAAGCTGGACGAATTGATGCTGGTGGAGCTGAAGAAGATTGCGGCCGAACGCGGCGATCCGGAACCGGCGTCCCTGACGCCATTCGTCAACCACGACCTGCGCCGAACGGTCCGCACCCAGCTAGCTGCCTTGAAAGTGCCGTCGGTCGTCGCGGAAATGGTGATTGGGCATGATGTGAAGGGGCTGGAGCGAGTGTACAATCAATATGAGTTTGAGAAGGAGAAGCGCGAGGCTCTCCAACTTTGGGCCGACCGGCTCCGGCTTATCGTTGATCCACCGTCCGCGCCGAACGTTGTGCCGATGAGGAGGGCATCTTAGTGGCACGAACTAAGGGGAAATGGATCGCTGGCAAGGAGCGTGTTAAGGCAGCAACCAAGCTCCTCGCTCCTGCCGACGACATGAAGGAGAAGTTTGAACTCGCCGTCTTGGACAGTAATCATGAGATTTGGTCCGAGGTTCAAGCGCGCCATGTCCACGCTATTCCGAAGGCAGCCGATCGGGAGAGGGCAGAGGACATCTCTGTCGCCACGAAGAGACTTTTAGACCTGCTCAACCCTGTTGATTTCGACTTCGGATCGCGGACCTTCAATTGGCTGGCGTCTCCGGTACCGGAATTGAAGGAGAAGTTGAAAGCTCTTCAGAAGCACGCCGATGCCATCGCCAAATCGACGCCCATACCCACTGGGAACGTCGACTCATCTCACAAGCTGCGTGCTGCAAAAGAAGCAATAAAGCTCATCGGCCGCTTTCCGCCTAAATGGCGCGTCACTGACGCCAAGCGCGCGGAACTCGCGGCCATCCTTATCGGAGAGCCGGAGGCGGATTTGCGACCATACATAACAAAAGCCAAGAAACAGGGGCAGAAATAGGGGGAGGTTCCTCGTTCCTTTTTCGACGATCCTCCGGATCAAAGCGATAGAGCGCGACTGCGCACGCTTTCGACCGAAGGAGAAACGACATGGAAGCAGCCACTTCGACCGACGCCATGGCGTCGGTTCAGCCTTCCGTCCCGAGCCTCGCGCCGGGACCGGGCGACGACATTCCCACCATTTCCCGCAGTGAACTTCCCGCATTGGGTTGTCGTTGGAAAGACACTCAACTTCGCGACCTCATCAAGGCCGGTAAATTCCCAGAACCGTATCGCCCATCGGAGCGGATGCGGCTCTGGTCGCCGCGCCAAATCCGCGAATTCCTCGAAAGCAAGAAGCCGGGGAACGCGGCCTGATGTCCGAGACTATCGCCAGCACCCCTGTGGGTCCCGACCATGTGACAGCAATCGCCGCTTGGCGCGCCACTTTTTGGGGTGCGCTATTCGCAGATGACATCGCCGCCGCGCAACGACGCTACCGGCTAACCGACGCCGACATGGCGGCCGCTCGCGAAAAGGCGTTGATCTTCCGCGAAGAGATGAAGGCCGGTCGCGAGCCGGCAGAAGTCACCGCCTTACAATTCACCCTAGCCGCGAGCCGAAGGCGCGCTGCGGCCGATGCACCACCGAGGGTCAAAAGATGAAGCCTGAGGAGGAAGGTTCGCGGCGTCTCGTCACGGCGGGATTCACAGTCGACGTCATATGGCCGTCTGACGGTGGGGAGCCGTCTTTTGTTTCGTCCGACGCAACCCTCTTTTTGAGGAGGCATCAGGGGCTCCGCAAGAAAATGGAGCTCGACCTCGCAAAGAAGTACGGTGTCCCATCAGTCTTCATAGAAAATATTCGAAAGCTACCGCCGTAAAAGAAAGACTGCCGGGACAGTGGATGCCACCCCGGCAGTGAATGGAATGTCTCTCTCGTTCCTGTGCGGTCTCACGCGGCTTGAATCTTATAGGGTCTACACAACCCCGTAAAGCTGCCGAGATCGTTAAACACAATTGAGGCCGCTGTATCAATTCATTCGTATCGAATCAAAGCACAGAGATTGGACCGCATCTCTTTAAACGGCCCCTGATAGATTTGAAAAGAAACTGAAGCCTCACTTTTCTCTTTGGAGACCAAAGTGAGCAGATACCCTGGAACTTCGTTCGGCTCTTATAACGTTGATGATGATGACGTCCCTAGATGGGGACCGAATACTGTATTTGAAGCTTCTTTCCCTTATACTGACGCTCTAGGGAACTTGGTTTTCTACAACGACAAAGGCGTCAATCCGGACGGCAGGAAGCCCTATCGGCCGCGCCGACCCAACCTGGTCCGTTTTGGTGATCGCATTGAACCGGAAGACCGGTTCGACAACTACTTCAACCTTCAAGGCGTTCCTCGCCCGCTGCCAATCTACAACCTCGTCCAGATCGCGGACCCGGCGCGATTGGCGGAGGTCGTATGGATCACCGAAGGCGAAAAGGATGTTGAGACGTTAAAGCGCCAAGGCCTTCTTGCTACCAGCAATTATGGCGGTGCCTTGAAGTGGAACGCCGCGTACTCGGAAAGCCTTGCCGGTCGGAATTGCATCATCTTGCCTGACAACGATCCACGCGGCCGCCAACATGCTATGCGCGTCATCAAGACCCTCCACAATAAAGCATCGCGGCTAAGGCTGCTATGCCTCCCTGGCTTGCCCCACAAAGGGGACGTCTCCGACTGGTTCGATGCCGGTAACACGGTCGATGAATTGTTGCGTCTCGCTGACGCCGTAGCGATCGAAATTAGGAGCGCATCATGACCAACGCTCCCACACTCGCGGTAAATGCGAACGGCAAACCCCTCCCAACGCAATCGAACATCCGCATCGCGCTGAACATGCTTGGTATCGAGGTCCGGCTAGATCGCAATGCTGGACGGATGCTTGTTGAAGGGCTTGACGGCTTTGGCCCGTACCTCGACGATATCGCCATGCGGCAGCTCTGGCTTCAAACCGAAGAGCAGCTGAATTTAAAAGTCTCGAAAGAGTATTTTTGGGACGTTGTTTCGAACATGGCGGTGGTCAATAGCTTCCACCCCATTCGAACCTACCTCGACGGCTTGCGGTGGGATGACAACGAGCGGATCGAAACCTGGCTGATCGACAATGCCGGAGCCCCAGACACTCCCTTCGTTCGCGCAGTGTCTAAGATCGTTCTTATTGCTGCCGTGCGCCGTATCCGGAAGCCAGGTGTTAAGTTCGACCAGATGCTGGTTCTCGAAAGCCCTCAGGGCAAAAATAAGTCATCGGCATTGGCCATTATGGCCGTCCGCGAAGATTGGTTCACCGATGATCTGCCACTAGGCGCTGATTCAAAGCAGGTGATCGAACGGCTCTCCGGTCATTGGATCGTCGAGGCGGCAGAATTGAAGGGCATGAAGCGAGGAGAAGTCGAACACATCAAGTCCTTCCTCTCCCGGCAACGCGACAAGGCGCGGCTCGCATATGGCCGGTTGACCACAGAGGTTCCCCGACAATCGATCATCATCGGCACGACGAACAACAAGAAGTACCTCCGCGACCAAACCGGCAACCGCCGCTTCTGGCCCGTGGAGGTCGCGACGTTCGATCTGGATGCGATGCGCCGGGATCGCGACCAGCTTTGGGCGGAGGCTGCTGAACGCGAGGCGAAGGGCGAGAGCATCGAGCTAGACCCAGTGCTGTGGGGCGATGCCGCGTTGGAACAGGAAGATCGGCAGATTGACGAGCCTTACATTGGCGTCATCGGAACTGTGCTTGGCGAGTTGGAAGGAAAGATCAAGTCCGAAGACGTTTGGACCATTCTCGGCATCCCCAACGGGCAGCGCCACCAAGAGCACAATGCGCGGCTTGGTGAGGCGATGCAGGTCTTGGGTTGGAAGCGGATGAAGGTCCGGTTTGGAGGTCGAAATCCCGAATGGGGATATGTGAAGGGCAATTCGGCTTGGGTGGGCCGAATATGGGTTCAACGCCATCCTGACGATGGTTCCGTGTCTGCGAGGCATGGTGGCGAGGGAGAAGACGAGGCTCCAATGTAGCGTTCCCGGCTGGGCCGGGACGGGACTAGGGGACAGGGACGGCTGAAACCCATGCAGGGCATGAGGTTGATGGTCGGCGTCCCCCTAGTCCTTCGTAAAAGTGTGTCCGCCTATACTACCCCGCGCGCTTACCTATATCTTTGAGAGAGAGAGAGGACGATAAGGGACGTAAAGGGAAGCCTTGTTTTGCTTGGGCTTCCGCGTTCCTTCCTGCGGGACGCTTGGACAGGACGGCCGGAGGGACGGCTGTTGCCTCGTCGCTGTGAAAACCAAGCCCCAAAGAAACGCCACTTCAGCCGAATTTTCCTGCGCCGGCCGTCTCCTGCCGCAATCCGCGCGGCTAACCGGTTAGGAACCGGTAGTTTTTGGGCCATCTTTCCCTTATAAATCAATGGCTTGCGGTGGCATAATTCCTGTCCACACAGGCTTTAGACAACGCTGCATACACCGAAAGGCTGGGAAAACTTGACCGGGACTAGAGCCGCGCCACATGATCCGAAGACTAAGGGACGATCCGGGGTCACCAACGGGAACAAGACATTCGTCGCGGCCGATGGTCGAACCGTATGGGCCAAGCGCTTCCGCGATCTTGTCTCCGATCACGCCTCCGATCTTGGCGGCTCCGAGAACCTGAGCCAATCCCAGAAGGCTCTCGTGCGTCGCGCCGCCGCTCTCGGCATCGAACTGGAGAGGATGGAGGGCGACCTAGCCGAAGGCCGCCCAGTGGACCTCGACCTCTTCGGCCGGCTCTCTGGGCACCAGCGCCGTATCCTCGAAACACTCGGCATCGAGCGCAAGACCAAGGATGTGACACCCGACCTCCGAACCTATCTCGCCAGCAGACGTAAGGCCGCCCGCACATGATGCTCGATGCCAACATAGACGAAGCCTTGAGCGACCGACATCTGCTCGGAGGCGCGCTTGGCGCGGACCTCTCCTCATGGGCGAATTGGCGTGTTGTTCTCAAGGCCTCCTTCGGCCTTCCTCTGTCCGAGCCCGAACTGGACACATTCGAACTCCTAGCCGGTCCCGGCCGCTCTCCTCCAACCTCCCGCGTCTCCGAATTGTGGTGTGTCGCGGGCAGGCGTTCGGGCAAGTCACGTGTTGCCGCCTTGATCGCTAGCTTCATCGCCGCGTTCGAAGATCACTCGGCCCGGCTCGCTCCCGGCGAGGTCGGATATGTCCTGATCCTCTCCCCAACCCGCGACCAGTCGAAGGTCATCGCCGGTTACGTCGCCGGCTTCTTCTCCTCCTCGCCGGTCCTGCGCCAGCTAGTCCTCAGCGCCAACACCGAGGAAATTGTACTGCACGGCAACATCGTCATTTCGGTTCATCCGAATTCCTTTCGGACGGTTCGCGGCCGAACGCTGTTGGCCTGCGTCTTCGACGAGAGCGCTTTTTGGCGTGACGAATCATCGGCTCTGCCGGACGTGGAAACATATCGCGCGGTTGTGCCGGCCTTGGCGACAACGAAAGGCCTCCTTGTCGGGATCAGCAGCCCATATCGAAAAATTGGCCTTCTCGCTCAAAAGCACCGCGATCACTACAATGTCGACGGCGACATTCTGGTCATTCAGGCACCGACTAAAGAACTGAATCCGACGATCGATCAGGGCATCATCGACCGGGCGAGGAAGGACGATCCGGAAGCGGCGCTGGCCGAATGGGATGGGCATTTTCGAACCGACATCTCCAGCCTTCTAGGCGACAAAGTCATTGACGATGCGATCGATCCCGCACGGCCGATCGAACTGCCGCCTCGCGCCGGCATCGAATATGTCGCATTCACGGATGCCAGCGCCGGCAAGCATGACGCATTTACGGTGGCGATCGGCCATGTTGAAGATGAGGTCTTCGTCCTCGATGTCCTCCGGGCGAAACAGCCCTCCCGCGAACGGTCTTTCGATCCGGCGATTGTTGCCGGCGAATACGCGCTGTTGGCGAAGTCATATGATTGCCTGCACATTACCGGCGACGCCTATGCGGGCCGATGGGTTTCCGACGCCTTCGAGAAGGCCGGGTTGCCCTATCGCCAGAGCGCCCTCAACAAGAGCCAGCTTTACCTAGAGATGGCGCCGGCGTTCGCTCGCGGCACACTGACCATTCCCGACGATCCGGCGCTGATCCGCGAATTGAGAATGCTCGAAAGGCGCACCTCTCGAAGCGGCAAGGATGCGGTCGACCATCCGCAGAATGGTAGCGACGATCGGGCGAACGCGCTGGCGGGGTGCCTGTTCGAAGCTACGCTTCAGCCGGAAGCTCCCATGATGGCGTTCGGAACATACGGTGGCGGCGGTTGCAACGCCGTCAACTTCGGCCCGCAGCACGAGCAAGCACCAGAAATCGGCTCCGATACGTTCTCCGGCATGGACTATGTCGCGGAGCAGCGCAGACTAGGAAGATGGATCCATGACTGATGATCGCATTCCCACTCGGCATCGCATCGGTCCTGACGCAAAACAGGGACTGATAGCGGAAGGTCGGACACTCTCCGGCGTCGAGCGGTATGAATCGCCGTATCCGATCGGGCGGAAAAACGCAGGGCAGGACGCCTATCTCAACATCCTTTTGAAACTCTCGGAGCCCAAGCCATGAGCAGGAAAACGCCACTTCGCCCGCCACTTTTGAATGCCGACATCGCACGCGGTAATGTGACCAATCCGGACATGCCGGAGCTCGTCGTAGTGTTCGCTGCCTTGGGTCAACTTTCCGGGCTCTGGGACGGGTTGGACGCCACGCGATCCGCCGTCGACCCGACGATGACCCGCGAAGCGGCGGCACTCAAATACAAAGCCGGCTTCGAGAAAGCCACGACCCTCGCCACCGCAGCCGTTCGCTCTGCTGGCATGAAACTTTTGGAGGCAAAGGAGAAGCTCCGACATGAAGCGCGCGGCAAGGCTGGCCTCCTCGCCACTTATCCCGACAGCCGGGAAATCAGGGATGTGCTTCGTGGCATGAGCCAAACCGACCGCGACGCCGCAATCACTGCTGCCCTGTCGAGGGGCGATCATGCGGTCATCGCTTCACTTCAGGCGCATGATCTTCTTGTCGGCGAAACTAGTCGGCCGCTCAAGTCGATCATTCATCAATTTGTCGAGGAGCGCGCGCCGGACGAAATGGCGAAAATCGAAGACCTCAACAATGTCGAGGAACACTTGCGCTTTGCGTATGAGCAGTTCGCAAAATCGGTCCAAGAGATGCGCGACATCCAAGGCGAGCGCGACGGCGAACAGGGTAACAAGGCCGCGCGCGAAGCCGAAGCTAAGTTAGGCCTCGCGCTACAAGCGGCCGCCGCGCCGGTGGCGACTTCATGACTTGAGTTGTCGCCATTCCAGTATATAGGTCTGGTCTGATTTAATCCTTCAGGGAGGCGACTTATGAAAATATCTGACGGTGAAAGACTGATTCTTTGGATGCTGTGCGACATCTACAAGCACAACAAGATCAACGGCGAGATCGACCCAGAATTGGTATCGAGCGCGCTCGCTGGAGGCCATCTCTGGTCGCTTGAAAGGAAGTATTCCGGCGTCTTCGATAAGCATGAGGACGATGAAGGGAACGTGCGAGAAGTGCTAAATGTTCTCGACATGTGGGACTTCATCGAAGGCGCGTATGACCGGCTGAGTGTTGAAGACAAGGGACGGGTTGAGACGGAAGCAGCACCATTCGGCAAGGACCCGAAATTCGCTGGATACGACGGTAACAACGAGAGCGAGCTTATGAGCATCGCGCGGGTATACGTCGAAGACCTAGGTTTGTTCCCTCGCTTCAAGGGCCGTGACTTCAACTCGCACATGCCGAAGGCGGGCAACTACGCCAGCATGTATCGGATTTTCGAACCGATGCGCAGGACCATCGAGATGGGCGTTATGTCAGCGGACCAAATCATCCAGCTTGTAAAGCGCTGAAACCCTCCCGCTCCCCAGCCTCCGCCTGCGTAGGACGCGCGCGGAGGCTTTTCCGCACCCGATATCCTGGCCGCGACCTCGCACACGTCCCTAGGGCTTCCCTGCAAAATGAAGAAGGCCGCCCCTCAAAGGCGGCCTTCGAAGTTATAGCGAGGCCACCAACAAAGTGACGACCGTTATGACGAACCGGGCGCTAACCCGAATTCTGATTCCCTTCCCATAGAGGATGATTATGTCCATGGGGGCTCCTCAAGAGAGCCGGACGCGCTCCAGCGTGTTACCGGGTCGCAGTTCGAATTGCAGGGAGGATTAATTTCTGAGCAACCTTTCTGCAAGCGTCACAGCGCGGATAGCAGCCTTAGCGGCTAACGGCGACTGTGTACGCGGCGACAACAGGCTCAGAACCGGCTTAATGTCTCATGATTCGAGAGTTTGTACAATCGACACAATTTTTTGGTAGTGTCTCAGTTTGAAATTTGCGGAAACGCCTAATTCGTTTGGCCGAGATGTGCAAACGCCTATCGCCGACGCTTTGGTCGATGGATGACCTTTGCGAGAAGATGGACGCCGTTGCACTGAAGCCCGGCCAGCGTGGTCCTTACAAAAAGGCCATTGCGGCCTAAAAGTCAGACGATGTTGGGCCTTCTGAGACTTTGACGAGCCGGCGGCTTGGGTTCGACGTTCAGCACTTCCACAGGGGCGGCTGAATTCTCATTCATGGGCGTTTCGTGCGGCCACGGCGACATGGTCAACAGCTTCGGTAACAGCCCATCGCCACGTTTCGCGGCATGGACATGAAGCGCGCGTAACAGGGAAAACATGGAGCGACCTCGTTTGTTAGGGTCACCCAATCTCACCTCAACCAACAGCCATCGCCACCCGTTTCCTGCTAACAGGCGCGCTGGGTATAAATTTCAAACTGAGACACTACCAATTTTTTTGAAGGTGTATTGATCGGTCCCTAACTCACCAGTCTTGGATGAGGTGCAAATCTCCGGTTCAAGGAATTCAACACCTTAGAGCGTTTTCGGAGCCGGTCGGCCATTAAAAAAGCCGGGCTGAACCCGGCTTTTTCAAGGAATGTTTCGATTACAATTGCGTTATTGCGCCGGAGCTGGTGCGGGAGCAGCAGGCGCCGCAGGGGCGGCCGGTGCTTCACCCTCTGCCGGCTTGGCCGGCGCCGCGCCTTCGGCCGGTGCGGCTGCTGAAGCGCCAGCCGTCGGCAGCGGCTTCGGACTGTCCGACAGCGTGCGCAGATAGGCGATGACGTTGGCGCGGTCCTCGTCCTTCGGCAGGCCGGCGAAGCCCATCGCCGTGCCCTTCACGAACTTCTTCGGCGAGAGGAGGAAGTGATTGATGTTGTCGTAGGTCCACTTCTCGGCGCCGCCCTTGGAAAACTCCTTCATGCCGGCCGAATAGGCGAAGCCCGCATGCTCGGCGACGGGACGGTCGATGAGATCCCAGAGGTCGGGGCCGACCTTGTTCGGTCCGCCCTTTTCGCCGGTGTGGCAGGCCTGGCACTTCTTGAACACGGCGGCGCCCGCCTCGACATTGGCGTTGGCCAGAAGGTCGGCGATCGGCTTGGCTTCTGCAGCGGGGGCTGCCGGGCCGCCCTCGGCAGGCTCCTCGGTCGCCTCGATGGCAAAGCCGGGTTTTTCCGGTGTGGGGGAGGCGAACAGCGCATCGGATATGATGCCGATCGAGAAGACGACGAACACGGTTCCGAGCAGGCCGCCGATCAGCTTGTTGATTTCGAAAGAGTCCATACGCCCCAGGCTCCCTTTTCCGGCGGACCGATCTGTCCACTCTGTCCGTCGGTAATCGTGAACCACCCCGCGGGGCGGTCAAATCGGGCGGAAACTAGGTCTTTTGCTCTGGCGTTGCAACACCTATAAGGGCGCTGCCAGTGAGACCTTTTGCCACTTTTCCCTTCCTCTTTTTCGGACGCTTCATCACCCGATGTCCACGCTCATTCTCATCCCGGCCCGCATGGCCTCGACCCGCCTGCCGGGCAAGCCGCTGGCCGACATCGCCGGCGTCCCGATGATTGTCCATGTCGCCCGCCGCGCCGCCGAAGCCGGGCTCGGCCGGGTGGTGGTCGCCACCGATACTGAAAGCGTGGCGGAGGCGGTGCGCGCGCACGGGTTCGAGGCGGTGATGACGCGGGTGGGCCACGAATCGGGCTCAGACCGCATCTTCGAGGCGCTGGCCACGCTGGATCCCGGGCGCAAGGTCGAAACGATCGTCAACGTGCAAGGCGACCTGCCCACCATCGATCCGGCCATCATCAATGCCGCGCTGAGGCCTTTTGAGGATGCGACAGTCGACATCGCCACGCTCGGCATCGAGATCGTCCGCGACGAGGAAAAAACCAATCCGAATGTCGTCAAGATCGTCGGCTCGCCGCTGTCTGAGACACGGCTGCGGGCGCTCTACTTCACCCGCGCCACCGCGCCCTGGGGCGAGGGGCCGCTCTATCACCACATCGGCCTCTATGCCTATCGTCGCTCAGCACTCGAACGCTTCGTCGCGCTGCAGCCGTCGCCGCTGGAACGGCGCGAGAAGCTCGAGCAGTTGCGGGCGCTCGAGGCCGGCATGCGCATCGATGCCGAGATCGTGCATTCGGCGCCGTTCGGCGTCGACACGCCGGACGATCTCGAACGCGCCAGAACCATCCTTTCAACCTGAGACATCTGGTCAACCTGAGACATTTGGCATGCCTGAAAAAACCAACAGAATAGCCTTCCAGGGCGAGCCGGGCGCCAATTCCGACACCGCCTGCCGCAACATGTTCCCTGATATGGAGCCGTTGCCGTGCCCGACCTTCGAGGATGCTTTCAATGCGGTCGAGACCGGCAAGGCCGACCTCGCCATGATCCCGATCGAGAACACGATTGCCGGGCGCGTCGCCGACATCCACCACCTCCTGCCGGAATCGAAGCTGCACATCGTCGGCGAATATTTCCTGCCGATCCATTTCCAGCTGATGGTTCTGCCCGGCGTCAGGCGCGACGAGGTCAGGACCGTGCACAGTCACATCCATGCGCTCGGCCAGTGCCGCAAATATATCCGCAAGAACGGCTGGAAGCCGGTGGTCGCCGGCGACACGGCGGGCGCCGCCAAGCTGGTCGCCGAGCTGAAGGACCGCACCATGGCGGCGCTGGCGCCGGCGCTGGCCTCGACGCTCTACGGGCTCGACATCATCGAGGAGAATGTCGAGGATACCGACAGCAACGTCACCCGCTTCGTCGTGCTGACCAGGAACAGGCAGTGGGCAGAACGCCCTTCCGCCGACGCCAGGATGATGACGACGTTCATCTTCCGCGTCCGCAACGTGCCGGCCGCGCTCTACAAGGCGATGGGCGGTTTTGCCACCAACGGCATCAACATGACCAAGCTGGAGAGCTATCAGCTCGGCGCATTCACGGCGACCCTGTTCTACGCCGATATCGAGGGCCATCCCGACGATCCGCTGGTAAAACTGGCGCTCGACGAGCTTGCCTTCTTCTCGCGCGAAATGCGGATTCTGGGCGTCTATCCGGCCAGCCAGTCGCGCGAGCAATGGAAGGTGGCGGACTAGCTCCCCTGCGGCGTCCGGTCCTAGCGCCTTGCCAGCTGACGAGCGTCGGGCGACATTCCTGCGATGTGGCTTCTGAAACTGACGCTCGCAATCGCTGGATTGTATGCGGTCTTTGTCGCCGTCGTGTATGTGCTTCAGTCCTGGCTGATCTTTCCGGCCGGCCTTGCGGCGTTCGGACCCGACCTGCCGGCCGGGGCACGCCATGTCGAGCTGGCGACGGAGGATGGCGAGCGCGTCGTTCTGGTACGCCTGCCGGCAAGACAGGCGGCCGAGCCACGCCCGCTCCTGCTGGGATTCGCCGGCAATGCCTGGAACGCCGACGCACTTGCCCTGATGCTGCACCAGCTATTCCCCGAACATGAGGTCGCTGCGCTGCATTATCGCGGCTATGCGCCGAGCGGCGGAAGCCCGTCGGCCTCCGCCCTGTTCGAGGACGCCCGACGCGCCCATGACCACTTGGCCACCGGTGCCAAAGCCGGCATCGTCGCCATCGGCCTTAGCGTCGGCGCTGCGGTCGCGGTCGATCTGGCGACGGCCCGGCCTCTGCGCGGCATCGTCATGGTTACGCCCTTCGATTCGCTGAAAGAACTCGCCGCTCACCACTATGCCTGGCTGCCGGTGCGCCTCTTGCTGCGGCACCGCATGGAGACGGCAGAAGCTCTGCGCGACCTCGACGTGCCCACGGCGGTCATCGTCGCCGAGAACGACAACATCGTTCCTGCGGCCCGTTCGGCACCTCTGCGCGAGGCTGCCCGTGATCTGCGCAGCCACATCGCCATAGCGGCTGGCCACAACGACCTCTATGGCCATCCCGACTTCGCCGGAGCGCTACGCGCCTCCGTTGCGGCGGTCACGCGCGATTGACGAGCAGTTCCCAGATGTCGGAATTCCGGATCGACATTCGTCCTTTGGTTGCCACGATCGAAGAAGGGAGACGACGAGATGAGGAAACCGATCTCAATCGACGACGCCACGCACGATGGCGTCATGCAATCATCCGGGGCCCTCCAATGACCCCCACCATCACCGCCTTTGAACGGTCGCCCGATCGTGGCAGGGGGCTGGCGCGTGACATGCGCGTTCGCTGGGCGCTTGAAGAAGTCGGCCAGCCCTACAACGTTCGTCTTGTTTCGTTCAAAGCGATGAACGAACCCGCGCATCTCGCGCTTCATCCTTTCGGGCAGATTCCGACCTATGACGAAGGCGATCTCGCCCTGTTCGAGTCGGGGGCGATCGTGTTCCATATCGCTGAGCGCCATGGTGGCCTGCTGCCAGACGATGCGAATGCCCGGGCGCGCGCAATCTCATGGATGTTTGCCGCGCTAAACACCGTGGAGCCGCCGATCCTTGAACGCCAAACCGCCGTGCTCCTGGAGCGCGACGAGACCTGGCACGAACAGCGCCTGCCTATGGTCGAGGATCGCATCCGTGACCGGCTGGGCGAACTTTCCGGTCGCCTTGGCGATGCCGACTGGCTCGATGGCGCGTTCAGCGCGGGGGACCTGATGATGGTGCACGTGCTGCTAAGGTTGAGCGGGTCGGGTATACTGGACGAATATCCGAACCTCTCCGCCTATGTCGCCCGCGGCGAAGCCCGGCCGGCCTACAAGCGTGCTTTCGCCGCTCAACTGGCGGTTTTCACTGGCAAGTCACCGACCGGCTGATAAAGGTCCGCAATGGGTCGAACTTGCTCGTTCAGAATGATTGAACTCTGATCCTAGCTCAGCGGCGCGTAGTCGATCTCGAGAAATGCCTCGACCTCCGGGATCCAGCGGTCGCGGACAAAGGCGACGTGGTCGGGATGGTCGTTATAGCCTGAATAGGCGGCCTGGTCGGCGAACTCCATCGAGAAGCCGAAACGAAAATCGTTCTTCGGGCTGACCTGACGCAGCTGCTCGAACTTTTCGACGCCCGGTATCGCCGCCAGTATTTTCGCGTCGACGAGGAATTTTGCCTCCTCGGCCGAGCTGTCTTTGTGCTTCAGTCTGAATACCACTGTGTGACGGATCATTTTGCTCCCCCGTAGGTTCTATGCGCTGTCTGCCCAGGCGCGGATGAGATTATAGGCGATCGCCCCTTTCGGCGGGGTGACCAGGCCGCCCGGATGCTCGCGGGCCAGCATCCACAGCACCTCGTCGCGAAAGAACCAGCGGCAGTCTTCCAGTTCGTTGATGTCGGCCTGGATGTCGTCGTTGAGCGGCTCGCCGAAACAGCCGATCATCAGCGAATAGGGAAACGGCCAGGGCTGGCTGGCGTGATAGACGACGCGGCCAAGCCTGATGCCTGCCTCCTCCAGCGTTTCGCGGCGCACCGCCGCCTCGATCGTCTCGCCCGGTTCGATGAAGCCGGCAAGCGCCGAATACATGCCCGGCGCGAAATGCCGGCCGCGGCCTAATAGGCATTTTTCACGCGTCGCCGTCAGCATGATCGCCACCGGGTCGGTGCGCGGAAAATGCTCGGTGGCGCAGGCCGCGCAAAGCCGCTTGTAGCCGCCGGCCCGCATTTCGGCTTCAGCGCCGCATTTGCTGCAGAAGCGGTGGCTGGCATGCCAGGCGAGCAATGCAGCACCTTGCGCCATCGCGCCGGCGGCCGCTTCGTCGATCAGCCCCTGCATATAGACCGAGCGATAGTCGATGGCCTTGATCGTCTCCGGCAGTTGTTCGGGATCGAGCCCGGCCGGCACCGCGAGCACCGGGCCGCTGTCGGAAAAACCGAGCAGGACGCCATGGTCGAGCGACGCCCGGAGCGGCCGGCTTTCCTCGGCGCCGAACCAGGGGTCGAAGTCACCATCGCTGAGCTTCAGGTAGAGCCGCCCGCCATGCATCAGCAAAAGCCTGGCCGAGGGATCGGCGAGCGCCTTTTCGACGGAATCGTCGGCGCGGTTTTCCGATTGCCGGTCGATCATGTTGCCGGCGAAGCCGACGAATTGGCTCGGCTCACGCAAGGGCGCGTCAAACAGGCGGAAGCTCATGGGGACTCAACTTCAGGATGGACACGGGACAGGCTTATAGCGCCGCCTTTATCTGTTGCGCAAACCGGCGAAGGTCCGACCGCTGGTAGGGCTCGCGCATGCCGTGCCCCCACACCGGGCCCGGCCAGCCGGGATCCCCCTCCGAGCGCGCGATGACATGGACATGCAACTGGCGGACGATGTTGCCAAGTGCGCCGCTGTTTATCTTGGTGCAGCCGGTCACGCTTTTCAGCGCCTGCGCCACCATGTTGGTCTCGAAGGTCAGCATCGCCTGGTCGAGCGGCGTCAAATCATGGATTTCCTCCGCGCCCGGCCGCTGCGGCACCAGGAGCAGCCACGGCCAGCGGCGGTCGTTCATCACCCGCAACTCGCACAAGCCGAGCCACATCAACTGCTCGCTGTCCGCCTCCAGACGAGCATCCAGCGTGAATCCGGCCTCGAGGCCCGGCGACATCGGCGTTTCCTTCACTTTTGTCGTGTTTTTTAGACTTTTGAACGCTAGAGCGGCTGCCGGTGGCCCGCAAGAGGCGGCAAGCGAATCGTTGCTTTGTGACGGCAGTTATGCTACTGGTTTGGGCATGGTGCTGATTTGCGCCAATAACCCGCCCCGAGGCGGGTTTTTTTGTTTCAGCTTTCGACGCCACTCCCGGCTGATTGATCCTGCGCCCTTGCATTTCATCGCCGAATTGCCGATATGGAAAGCGGGAGGTTGGTGGTGGACGGTCCACTCGCCAACCGGGTCAGGTCCGGAAGGAAGCAGCCCTAACGAGCCCGGAACGGGTCATTGTTCCAGCCTCCCACCTCTTCGCCTTTCTCCCGCGACATTGACGGCGCTAAGCCCTGCGGGCGAAACTATGCGCAGGAATCGGCCGCCTGCAGGCGCGGCCCTTGGAGCTTTACGGGCGAATGAGCGAAGCCGGAAATTCGGGAACGGAAAAGGCCGCCGCCTATCGCGTTCTGGCGCGCAAATACCGTCCTGCAAATTTCTCCGAACTGATCGGCCAGGAGCCGATGGTCCGCACCCTCACCAACGCCTTCGCCACCGGCCGGATAGCCCAGGCCTGGATGCTGACCGGCGTGCGCGGTGTCGGCAAGACGACGACGGCGCGCATCCTGGCGCGGGCGCTCAACTACAGGACCGCTGCCGTCGACCAGCCTTCGGTCGATCTTGCGGTGCTGGGCGAGCATTGCCAGGCGATCATGGAAGGCCGCCATGTCGATGTCATTGAGATGGACGCCGCCTCGCACACTGGCATCGACGACATCAGAGACATCATCGAGCGCGTGCGTTACGCGCCGGTATCTGCGCGCTACAAGGTCTACATCATCGACGAAGTGCACATGCTCTCGACCCAGGCCTTCAACGGCCTGCTGAAGACGCTGGAGGAGCCGCCGCCGCACGTCAAATTCATCTTCGCCACCACCGAAATCCGCAAAGTTCCGATCACCGTTTTGTCGCGCTGCCAGCGCTTCGACCTCAGGCGTATCGATGCCGGCACGCTGGTCGCGCATCTCTCCTCGATCGCCGCTAGGGAAGGCATTGCCGTCGACGACGACGCGCTGGCCATGATCGCCCGCGCGGCCGAAGGCTCTGCGCGCGATTCGCTGTCCATTCTCGACCAGGCGATCGCCCATGGCAGCGGCGCGGTCAGCGCCGAAGCGGTGCGCGCCATGCTCGGGCTCGCCGACCGCGCCCGCATCGTCGACCTGTTCGAATATGTGATGAAGGGCGACGTGGCGGCCGCACTGGCCGAATTCCGCAACCAGTACGACACCGGCGCCGATCCGGCCGCGGTGCTGACCGACCTTGCCGAGTTCAACCACCTCGTCACCCGGTTGCGCTTCGTGCCGACCGCGCTCGAGGACGCCTCGCTTTCCGAGGACGAGCGACGACGCGGCGCCGATTTCGCCAAGGCGCTGTCGGTCAGGGTGCTGTCGCGGACCTGGCAGATGCTGTTGAAAGGCATTCCCGAGGTGCAGTCCTCCAACCGGCCGGTCAGTGCCGCCGAAATGGTGCTGATCCGGCTGGCGCATGCCGCCGGCCTGCCGACACTGGACGAGGCGCTGAAATCGCTGGAGGGCGGAGCGTCGATGCCGGGTGGAGCGCCACGCTTGAATGGTGCGCCGGCAAGCTCTGGACCGGCAAGTCCCGGCCCAGCAAATTCTGGCCCCGCAAATCCCAGCAACGGCGGCGCCAGCGCCGTGGCGCAGACGCGGATGCCAGCGGCCAATGGCGGCGCGCAGACGATGCGGCTGGTCGAACCCGAGCCGATGCCTGCGGCTTTCGTTCCGGCGCCGGAGCCGGTCGCGGATGCGCCGGTGCCGGTGCCGGTGAAGTCGCTGGCTGACATCGTCGCCCTTGCCGACGCCCAGCGCGACATGGCCTTCAAGGTGCTGGTGAAGCGCTGCGTGCGCCTGGTGCGCATCGAGCCGGGCCGCATCGACGTCAGCTTGACCGATGACGCGCCGAAGATGCTGCTCAACGATCTGACCGCCAAATTGCGCGCCTGGACCGGCCGCAGCTGGCTGGTCTCGCTGTCAAAGGAAGAGGGCGGCCAGACGCTGGCCGAGATGGAATCGACCAAACGCGAAAACGCGCTCCTCGATGCCAGGAGCGACCCGACCGTCGCCGCCATCCTGGCGCGTTTTCCCGGCGCCAAGATCATCGACGTGCGCATTCCCGACGCACCGGAAGCCGATGCGGTGGAGGCCGAGGTTCCGATCGAGCCGGCCACAGACGACGACGAAACCTAAGCATGATCCCGAAAAGTGGGAGCCGGTTTTCGGAGAAGATTATGCTCAAACAAGAAACCAGATCAATCGTAGAGGACCACGCGATGAAAGATCTTCTCGGCCTGATGGGCAAGGCGAAAGAAATGCAGGCCAAGTTCCAGGCCATGCAGGACGAGATCGGCACGTTGGAAGCCACCGGACAGGCCGGCGGCGGCCTGGTCAGCGTGACGCTGACCGGCAAATTCGAGATGAAGTCCCTGAAAATCGACCCGTCGCTGTTCAAGGAGGACGAGGTCGAGATTCTGGAGGATCTGCTTCTCGCCGCCCACAATGACGCCAGGGCCAAGGTCGAGCAGATGATGCAGGAAAAGACCCAAGCATTGACCGCAGGACTGCCGATACCGCCGGGAATGAAGCTGCCGTTCTAAGGTGTGTTGATAGCTATGCCGGTCGACTGAGCCCATTGCTCCAGCCTTGGGGAAGCCCCTCCTGTGGAGATCCTAAGATAGGATCCATGCCGTTATAGTGGCCATGGAGTGCCATGCCGCGATCCGGCGGTCGCTTGCTCCACCGGTGTGTCCATTCGGCAACTCCGCACACTTAATAACGCTTTAGCCATCTTTTTGCCTGAAAGTGTCTCATTCTTGCCGCAACCAGGGGCGGGCTGGCGACAAAATGAGGGGATATCTTTGAGCGCGACCCGATGGAAGACGCCGTTGCTGCTCGGCGTCATCACCTCTCCGCTGTTTTTGGCCGCCTGCAGTCAGACCACGCACGGCCTGTCCGTGGCCAGCCTGACCGATGCCGTCAGGTCCCGGCCCTACAGCCACACAGCGAAGGACAAGGAGTGCCTCCAGCGCGCGATGTTCTTCGAATCCAACCGGTCGAGCCGTGACGGCATGATTGCTGTCGGC
The DNA here is from genome assembly GCF_055811755.1 of Mesorhizobium sp. WSM4840. Lineage (NCBI taxonomy): Bacteria > Pseudomonadati > Pseudomonadota > Alphaproteobacteria > Hyphomicrobiales > Phyllobacteriaceae > Mesorhizobium > Mesorhizobium sp. WSM4840. The sequence goes on along the minus strand of NZ_JBVVQD010000002.1, from coordinate 187,774 downwards.
ACGGTGGTCATGAACCGGCTGCGCTCCGGCAAGCACGGCAACACCATCTGTGAGGTAGTCGGCGAGCGTGGCCAGTTCGCGCCGGGCGTGATGACACGGCGGATGAATTCGAAGGCGATGCCCGATGTCGAGGAAGCCGCCGAGGCGGTGCTCAAGGGCGAGCGCAAGGCCAAGCTGAAGAACTCGATGTTCTTTCACACCGCCGGCCTGCGTTTCCCCTACAAGAACATGCACTACACCATGGTCGCCGGCGGCAACGCCTTCTACGAAAAGCGCGGCCGGAACTGGAAACCGTTGCCGGACGAGCCCACGGTCGCCATGGCACAGTCCGCACCGCGGAATTCGGCGCGCGCCGCACCGGTGACGCTCGTGGCCTCCGCGGCGCCGGCCGCCAAGGCAGAATTCGCCAAGGCAACCTACGTGACCGCAATCGCATCGCAACCGGCAAAGGCGACGCCAGAGAAGACGACGCCAGAGAAGACGACGCTTGTGGCGATGCAAGAGCCGGACGCGGCCCGTTTCGGCGGCACCGCCGGTGCGCGACCGGTCACGTCATTCCCGGCGGCGCCGGCCGAGCCGACGATGTCGTTTGAATCGACGCCCGAGAACACCGACGCCATCGGCGCGATGATCGCCGGCCAGGGCAGGCCGCTGGAAGCCTACTGACGGCAGCAGCATCCTTACGCGTTGAACAGGCCACTCGCCGCAGGAGTGTTCCAAAGCGTGCGGAAAAATCATAAACCGATGCGATGTCGAAGCGAATCGCCGGTCCCGAGATCGAACGCCTGATCCAGCTTCTGGCCAAGGTGCCGGGGCTCGGGCCCCGTTCGGCAAGGCGGGCAGCGCTTCACCTCATCAAGAAGAAGGAGCAGTTGCTGTCGCCGCTGGCCGCCGCCATGAGCGAGGCGGTCGACAAGGTGCGCATCTGCTCGACCTGCGGCAATGTCGATACGTCCGATCCCTGCATGATCTGCACCGATCCGCGCCGCGACGCCGGCACGCTCATCGTCGTCGAGGATGTGGCCGATCTGTGGGCGCTGGAGCGGGCGGCCGCCATGAATGTCCGCTATCACGTGCTCGGCGGCTCGCTGTCGCCGCTTGACGGCATCGGCCCCGAGCAGCTCAACATCCGCTCGCTGGTCGACCGCGTCGCCTGTGGCGAGGTCAAGGAGGTGATCCTTGCCGTCAACGCCACGGTCGAGGGCCAGACCACCGCGCATTATCTCACCGATCAATTGTCCGGCTTCGATATCAAAGTAACGCGGCTGGCGCATGGCGTCCCGGTCGGCGGCGAACTCGACTATCTCGACGAAGGCACGCTGGCCGCCGCGCTGCGCTCGCGAACGGCGTTTTGAGGAAGGGGGGCCTATTGAGATGATTGCATTCCGTCGCGCCCCCCTCTGTCCTGCCGGACATCTCTCCCACAAGGGGGGAGATCGGCTGTCATCGAAGGCTTCGCCTATCTCCAGCGTTGAAGAGAACGCGCTGTCATCAAAGCTGCCAATCTCCCCCCAAGTGGGGGAGATGTCCGGCAGGACAGAGGGGGGCGCGACGGAATGGCAACCTTTCAGATTGGTCCTGCTCTCGCTCTTTGCAGCCCTTGTTGGCCTCCTCTTCGCCACCCCCGCTTCCGCCGCAAAAATCGACGACCAGTTCCACGCCTGGCTCAGCAGCGATCTCTGGCCTGAAGCCAGCGCCAAAGGCATCTCCAGAAAAACCTTCGACGCCGCCTTCGACGGTGTCAAACCGAATCTCAAACTGCCCGGCCTGGTGATGCCGGGCAAAAAGGCGAAGACGCCGCAAAAACAGCATCAGGCAGAGTTCGGTTCGCCCGGCGCCTATTTCGCCGAAAAGACGGTTCGCGCCGTGACCGCCGGTGGCCGCACGCGCAAGGCGGCCAATGCCAGGACGATCGCCGCGATCGAGAAGCGCTACAGCGTGCCGGGCGAGGTTCTGCTGGCGATCTGGGGTCGCGAGACCGGCTTTGGCGCGGCGAAGATGCCTTACGACGCTTTCGAAGTGCTGGGCACCAAGGCGTTCATGGCGACTAGGAAGGATTTCTTCCGCACCGAGCTTATGGCGGCGCTCGAAATCATCGAGCGTGGGCTGGCACCGGTCGGCGCGATGAAGTCGTCATGGGCAGGCGCGCTCGGCCAGCCGCAGTTCATGCCAAGTTCGTTCCTCAGACATGCCGTCGACTTCGATGGCGACGGCCGGGCCGACATCTGGAACTCGGTGCCGGATACGCTGGCCTCGATCGCCAATTATCTTGTCAACTATGGCTGGGTGAAGGGCCGCGGCTGGGGCTTCGAGGTGACGGTCCCGGAAGCGGTCTCCTGTTCGCTCGAAGGGCCGGATCAGGGCAAGAGGATTTCCGAGTGGGCTGATATGGGCATCGAACGTGCCACGGCAAAGCCGTTTCCGGCGCGCGAGTTGAAGGCCGAAGGCTTTCTTTTGATGCCGGCCGGGCGCAGCGGTCCGGCCTTCATCGTCACGCCCAATTTCTACGTGCTTAAGCAATACAACACCAGCGATCTCTACGCCCTGTTCATCGGCCACGGCGCTGACCGCATCGTGAATGGCGACAGCAATTTTTCGGGGCGCTGGGGCGCGGTTGGCGGGCTCCACAGGTCGGATATCGCCGCCCTGCAGCGGGCGCTGGAGGCCGAGGGCTACGACGTCGGCAGCGCCGACGGCCTGCCCGGTTTCAAGACACGCCGGTCGATCGGCAAATGGCAGGCCAGGAAAGGTCGCGCCGCCACCTGTTTTCCCGACGCCGACCTGATCACCGCGTTGAAATAGCTGCGCTCCGGGTTGTTGCTTCCGGCGGTGGTGGCTGCCTGATCTGGTCCAACAAACAGCTTTGCAAATGCTCGTTGCCGCGCCTGAAACCGCCGGATATGGTGAGGCCGAACTGGATAAAAATCACCAAGACGACCGGTTCAGGGTCACCGTTCGATTTGGCAAGTAAATGCCAAAACCCTGAGCCGGGAACTCAGGTCAACAAAAACAGGGAACAGTTACAAATGATGATGGAAAAGTTTGCTCTACGCTCCCGCATCTTGCTCGCCGGCGCAGCCATGTCCGCGTTGCTTCTGGCCGGTGCGCCTGCCCTTGCCGTCACGCCGGCCGACACGCTGGTCGAGGGTTTCGCGATCGACGACATCATCTCGATGGATCCGGGCGAGGCGTTCGAGCTGTCGACCGCAGAGGTCACTGGCAACACTTACGATCTTCTTGTCCGCCTCGATCTCAGCGATACGTCCAAGGTCAAGGGCGATCTCGCCGAAAGCTGGACTGTCTCCGACGACGGCCTGACCTACACCTTCAAGCTCAAGCCCGGCCTGAAATTTGCCTCGGGCAACCCGATCACCGCGGCGGACGTCGCCTATTCGTTCGAGCGCGCCATCAAGCTCGACAAGAGCCCAGCCTTCATCATCGGCCAGTTCGGCATCAATGGCGACAACGTCACCGAGAAGGCCAAGGCTGTCGATGACACGACGTTCCAGTTCACCGTCGACAAGACCTATGCGCCGAGCTTCGTCCTGAACTGTCTGTCGGCAACCGTCGCCTCGGTCGTCGACGCCAAGCTGGTCAAGGAACATGTCGCCGCGGTGACGCCGAGTGCCGACTACAAATACGACAATGACTTCGGCAATGCCTGGCTGAAGACCGGCTATGCCGGCTCCGGCGCCTTCAAGCTGCGCGAATGGCGGGCCAACGAGGTCGTCGTGATGGAGCGCAACGACAATTATCACGGCGAAAAGGCCAAGCTTGCCCGCGTCATCTACCGCAACATGAAGGAAAGCTCGGGCCAGCGCCTGGCGCTGGAGGCCGGCGACATCGACGTTGCCCGCAATCTCGAGCCGAACGACCTCGACGCCATCGCCAAGAATGCCGATCTCACCACCACCAGCGCGCCGAAGGGCACGGTCTTTTACATCAGCCTCAACCAGAAGAATCCGAACCTCGCCAAGCCCGAGGTTCGCCAGGCCTTCAAATATCTTGTCGACTATGATGCCTTGAGCTCGACTATCCTCAAGGGCATCGGCGAGATCCACCAGACCTTCCTGCCGAAAGGCGTGCTTGGCGAGCTAGACGAGAATCCGTTCACCTTCGATCTCGCCAAGGCCAAGGAACTGCTTGCCAAGGCCGGCTTGGCCGACGGCTTCAGCGTCACCATGGACGTACGCAACACCCAGCCGGTGACCGGCATGGCGGAATCGTTCCAGCAGACGCTGGGACAGGCCGGCATCAAGCTGGAGATCATTCCCGGCGACGGCAAGCAGACGCTGACCAAATACCGCGCCCGCAACCACGACATCTATATCGGCCAGTGGGGTCAGGACTACTTCGATCCGAACTCCAATGCCCAGACCTTCGCCAGCAACTCCGACAATTCGGATGAAGGCAAGACCAAGACGCTGGCCTGGCGCAACGCCTGGGATATTCCGGAGTTGACCAAGCAGACGGAAGCGGCGTTGCTCGAGAAGGATGCTGCCAAGCGCGCCGCAATGTACCAGGACCTGCAGAAGAAGGTCCTCGAAACCAGTCCTTTCATCATCATCCACCAGCAGCTGGAAGTGGCCGGCCTGCGCAAGAACCTCAAGGGCTTTGAGCTCGGCCCGAGCTTCGACACCAACTTCGTCGGCCAGATCTCCAAGGAGTGATGCCGGCGGACGCGCCGCATGAGCACGGTTGATAGCGAAGCGATGGCAGGGCGCGACAGCGCCCGTGCCGTCGCTGTCGCGTCGGCGATCGCCCGCTTCCTGGTCATCGCGATAACCACCTATCTCGGTCTTCTCGCGGTGACCTTCTTCATCGGCCGGGTGATCCCCATCGATCCGGTGCTGGCGGTGCTCGGCGACCGAGCGCCGGCCAACGTCGTCGAGCGGACGCGCCGCGAGATGGGTCTCGACCTGCCGCTGATCGAGCAGTTCTACATCTATGTGAAGAATGCCCTGAACGGCAATTTCGGCACCTCGGTGCTGACCACCAACCCGGTGATGACCGACATTCGCCGCGCCTTTCCGGCGACGATCGAGCTGGCGACGCTGGGAACGCTGATCGGTGCATTGCTTGGCGTGCCGCTCGGCGTGCTGGCTGCGGTGCGGCGCGGCAGCATCATCGACCAGATCGTGCGGATCATCGGCCTGGTCGGCTATTCCGTGCCGATCTTTTGGCTGGGACTGCTGGCGCTCGTGCTGTTCTATGCCAGGCTGCAATGGGTGGCTTTTCCCGGCCGTCTCGACATCGTCTACGAATATACCTTCACGCCGATCACCGGCTTTTATCTCTTGGATGCGCTGTGGCAGCGGCAGTGGGATGTGTTTCGCGATGCCTTCCGCCACATCATCCTGCCGGCCTCGCTGCTTGGCTATTTCTCGCTCGCCTACATCAGCCGGATGACGCGATCGTTCATGCTGAACGAGCTTGCCCAGGAATATATCGTGGCGGCGCGCGCCAAGGGCCTGTCGGAAACACGCATCATCTGGGGCCACGCGCTGCGCAACGCGGCGGTGCCGATGGTCACCGTGATTGCGCTCTCCTATGCCGGCCTGCTCGAAGGCTCGGTGCTGACCGAGACCGTGTTTTCATGGCCGGGCATCGGCCTCTACATCACCAATTCCCTGCAGAACGCCGACATGAACGCGGTGCTCGGCGGCACCATCATCATCGGCTCGGTTTTCATCGGCATCAATCTCCTGTCCGACCTGCTCTACCGGGTGCTCGACCCAAGGACCAAGGTACGATGAGCGCAGAAGCGATACAAAGCCGTCGCGACTGGCTGCTCAGCGAGCGGCCGGCTTCGCGCATGCAGGCAAGGCTCGGCCGTGCCTATGTGGCGTGGCGGCGCTTTTCCGCCAACCGGCTGGCGTTTCTCGGCCTGCTCATCATCATCGCTTTGCTGGTGGTCGCCGCCTTTGCCGATGTGCTGGCGCCCTATTCGCCAACATTCGGCGACCTCAAGGGCTCGCGGCTGCTGGCGCCAAGTGCCGAGCACTGGTTCGGCACCGACGACCTCGGCCGCGACATCCTTTCGCGCGTCATCTTCGGCTCGCGCTGGACGCTTTACGTCGTCATTCTCGTCGCCATCATCGCCGCCCCTATCGGCCTGCTGGTCGGCACCGTCGCCGGCTATGCCGGCGGCTGGATCGATGCGATCCTGATGCGCATCACCGACATCTTTCTGGCGTTTCCGAAGCTGATCCTGGCGCTGGCATTCGTCGCGGCACTCGGCCCCGGCATCGAGAATGCGGTGCTCGCCATCGCCGTCACCTCCTGGCCGCCTTACGCGCGAATTGCCCGTGCCGAAACGCTCACCGTGCGCAATTCGGATTACATCAAGGCGGTGCAATTGATGGGTGCTTCGCCGTTCCGCATCGTGCTGCGCCACATCATGCCGCTCTGCATCTCGTCGCTGATCGTCAGGGTGACGCTCGACATGGCCGGTATCATCCTGACCGCCGCCGGTCTCGGCTTCCTCGGCCTCGGCGCGCAACCGCCACTGCCGGAATGGGGCGCGATGATCGCTTCGGGCCGCCGCTTCGTGCTCGACCAATGGTGGGTGGCCGGTGCACCGGGCTTTGCCATCCTCATCGTCAGCCTGGGCTTCAACCTGCTCGGCGACGGCCTGCGCGACGCGCTCGACCCCCGAAGCGGCGACCAATGAACGGCGACCCAACGAGCACCCTGCTGGAGGTCGACGATCTGCGCGTCACCTTCCCGACGCGCACCGGCCGGATCGAGGCGGTGCGCGGCGTTTCCTTTTCGCTCGGCCGCGAACGGCTCGGCATCGTCGGCGAGAGCGGTTCCGGCAAGTCGCAGACCGGCCGCGCCATCATGGGCCTGACCCCGCCGCAGGCCGAGGTCACCGCCAGGAAACTTGCTTTCGACGGCATCGACCTGCTCGCGGCCTCGCCCCGCGACCGCCGGGCGCTGCGCGGCAAGCGCATCGCCATGATCCTGCAGGATCCGAAATATTCGCTCGACCCGGTGATGAGCATCGGCCGACAGATCGTCGAGACGCTGCGCACGCATGAGAAGGTCGGCCAGGCGGAGGCCCGCGACCGCGCGCTCGCCATGCTGGAGGCGGTGCAGATCCGCGATCCGGCCCGTGTCTTCGACCTGCATCCGCATGAGGTGTCGGGCGGCATGGGCCAGCGCGCCATGATCGCCATGATGCTGATCGCCGGGCCTGAAATGATGATCGCCGACGAGCCGACCTCGGCGCTCGATGTCACCGTGCAGCTCGACGTGCTCGGCATCCTCGACCGGCTGGTCAGCGAGCGCGGCATGGGGCTGATCTTCATCTCGCACGATCTGCGCCTGGTCTCGTCCTTCTGCGACCGGGTGATCGTCATGTATGCCGGCAAGGTGGTCGAGCAGCTCAAGGCATCGGAACTCGGCCGCGCCCAGCATCCGTATACGCGCGGCCTGCTCAACTGCATGCCCAAGATCGGCGCCGACCGTCACCCGCTGCCGGTGCTCGACCGCAGGCCGGAGTGGGCGGCATGACATCAGCGCTTTCCGTCGACAGGCTGGAGGTGATCTTCGACCGGTTTCGCGCGCTGAAGGGCGTCAGCCTCGAAGTGCAATCCGGCGAAACCTTCGGCCTGGTCGGCGAATCCGGCTCCGGCAAATCCACGCTGCTGCGGGCGATCGCCGGTCTCGCGCCGGCCGCTTCGGGCAGCATCACCGTCAACGGCAAAAAACTCGGTGCGCGCCGCGACAAGGCCTTTTATCGCGAAGTGCAGATGGTCTTCCAGGACCCTTACGGCTCGCTGCATCCGCGCCAGACCGTCGACCGCCTGCTGCAGGAGCCGCTCGCCATCCACGGCTTTGCCGATAGTGAGAAGCGCATCCAGCGGGCGCTGGATGAGGTTGGCCTTGGAACCGGCTTCCGCTTCCGTTATTCGCATCAATTGTCGGGCGGCCAGCGCCAGCGCGTGGCGATTGCGCGTGCCCTGATCCTCGAACCGTCGATCCTGCTGCTCGACGAGCCGACCTCGGCACTCGACGCCTCCGTGCAGGCCGAGGTGCTCAACCTGCTGGAGGAGATCCGGCGGCGGCGCAAGCTGACCTTCCTGATGGTCAGCCACGACCTCGCCATCATCACCCATATGTGCGAGCGGCTGATGGTGATGCAGAACGGCGAGGCGGTCGAGCACCTCACCGCGAACGACCTCGTCGAGCGCCGCGTCAGCAAGGATTATACGCGCAATTTGCTCAGGGCCAGCGAGGGGTTTGTCAGGGCTTAGAGTATCTTTTATTCCATATGTCGCATTCCTTCGCGCCCCCCTCTGGCCTGCCGGCCATCTCCCCCACGGGTGGGGAGATTGGCCGCCACCACTGATTTCGCCAATCGCGAACGTTGTAGAAGGAGCGCCGTCGACGAAGCTGCCGATCTCCCCCCTTGTGGGGGAGATGGCCGGCAGGCCAGAGGGGGGCGCGAAGGAACACGACCTTAACGGCGGCAGGCCCAACGAGCCGGCGACGGTGCCAACTTGAGGAAAACGTGAAATAAGGTCAGAACAATTCCCGGCAGTCATCCAAACGAGAACGGGCGCCGGCCCGGCGAGGGACATCATGAAGAATTCAGCCATTTCCGAACGCAAGAACCAGTCGATTTCACGCGGCGTCGGCGTGACCACGCAAATCTATGCCGACCGCGCCGAAAATTCGGAAATCTGGGATGTCGAAGGCCGCCGCTACATCGATTTCTCCTCGGGCATCGCCGTCGTCAACACCGGCCACCGCCACCCCAAGGTGATCGAGGCGGTCAAGGCGCAGCTCGACCGCTTCACCCACACCTGCCACCAGGTGGTGCCTTATGAGAGCTATGTCAGGCTGGCCGAACGGCTGAACGGCATGCTGCCGGGCAAATTCGACAAGAAGACGATCTTCGTCACCACCGGCGCCGAGGCGGTGGAGAACGCCGTCAAGATCGCCCGCAATGCCACCGGCCGGCCGGCGGTCATCGCCTTCGCCGGCGGCTTCCATGGCCGCACCTTCATGGGCATGGCGCTGACCGGCAAGGTCGTGCCCTACAAGGTCGGCTTCGGCGCCATGCCGGCCGATGTCTTCCACGCGCCGTTCCCGGTGGCGCTGCACGGGATCTCGGTCGCCGATTCGCTGGCCGCGCTCGACCGGCTGTTCAAGGCCGATGTCGATCCGGCCCGCGTCGCCGCCATCATCGTCGAGCCGGTGCAGGGCGAGGGCGGATTTTACGAGGCGCCGCGTGAGTTTATGACGGCGCTGCGCAAGATCTGCGACCAGCATGGCATGCTGTTGATCGCCGACGAGGTGCAGACCGGCTTTGCCCGCACCGGAAAGATGTTCGCCATGGATCACCACGAAGTGGCGCCCGACATCACCACAATGGCCAAGAGCCTGGCCGGCGGCTTCCCGCTGGCGGCGGTCACCGGCCGCGCCGAGATCATGGATGCGCCGAACCCAGGCGGGCTCGGCGGCACCTATGGCGGTAGCCCGATCGGCGTCGCCGCGGCGCATGCCGTGCTCGACGTGATCGAAGAGGAAAAGCTCTGCGACCGCGCCAACACGCTGGGCAACAGGCTAAAGCAGCGTTTGCAATCGATCCGCGACGACACGCCCGAGATCGTCGATATCAGAGGCCCCGGCTTCATGAACGCTGTCGAGTTCAACGACGTGAAGAAGGGCTTGCCGTCGGCCGAGACCGCCAATGCAGTCCGGCTGAAGGCGCTCGACAAGGGCCTGATCCTGCTCACCTGCGGCGTCTATGGCAACGTCATCCGTTTCCTGGCGCCGATCACCATCCAGGACGAAGTCATGAACGAAGCGCTCGACATCCTGGAAAGCTCGATCCGCGAGGTCCGCGCCGCCTGACCCTCGTCTGCTCCGGGATGTGATGAGATTCAGGTCAGGCCGCGCCGAGAATGGTGGGTTCCGAGAACCGGAACGGAGCGTACTTTCGGGTACGTGAGTACCGGAAGCGCAGGAAACCGCCGTTCGCAGGCCGGCATCACCTGAATATCAACATATCCTTATTCAGCGGCGCGGACGGGCTCTTCCTGCTGGAAGGCGGCGAGCGCCGCCTTCAGTCCGTCCGGCCCCGTCGCAACTGTCTGCGGCATCGGCGAGAAGCCGGCGCCGAGCATCTTGCGGCCAAGCATATGGTCGCCCGGCCGATTGACCGATTCGATGCCGAGCAGACGATTTCCAGCATAGTGATAGATGGAGAATCTGTTCTCGTTGACATCGCCCAGCACGACATGGCTGTCGCCGCCCGAAATCAGGCCGACCATCTGCAGCTTCATGTCGCCGATGTCGGACCAGAACCATGGCACCGCCGCAAAGGCGTCCGCATGGCCGACGATGGTGCGGGCGGCAAGACGTGCCTGGTCGGTGGCATTCTGCACCGATTCCAGCCGCACATCGCCGCCGGTGAGCCAGTGCCGGTAGGAGGCGGCGTCGCCGATGGCGAGGATTTCGGGCACCGACGTGCGCATCTGCTGGTCGACGCTGATGCCGTTGGCGATAGCGATGCCTGCGGCTTGCGCCAGTTCGACATTCGGAACGACGCCGATGCCGACGATGACCATCTGCGCCGGCAGGCGCTCGCCGCTTGAGGTGACCGCGGCCGCGACACGGCCGCTCTCACCTTCGAGCCGCGCAATCGTGGTGCCGGTAAGGATGCGGACACCGGTCGCTTCCAGCCGCTGTCGTACATGGCGCGCGATGACCGGCGCCACTGCCCGGCCGAGCAGTCGGTCGACCGCCTCGACTACCGTGACCTTGCGGCCGGCCGCTTTGAGCGTTGCGGCGATCTCCAGTCCGATGAAGCCGCCGCCGAGGATGACGACATCCTCGCTCCGTGCGCTCAATTCACGGATCAGCCGCGCGTCGGCGAGCGAGCGCAGCGACACAACGCCTGAAAAATCCGAACCCGGCAGCGGCAGGATGCGCGGCCGCGAACCGGTCGCCAGGATGAGCCGGTCGAACGGCAGCACGCCACCCCCTGATATCTCCAGCCTGCGGCCGCCGGCATCGATGCGCTCGATTCGAATGCCCGGCCGGTAGTCGATCGCGCTGCCGGTATAAAACGCCTCACCGCGCAGCGGCTGCGGTTTGGCCTCTTGATCCTTGATGAAGGTCTTCGACAGCGGCGGCTTGTGGTAGGGCAGTTCGTGCTCGTCACTGACGAGGATCACGGGTCCGTCGTACCCGTCCTCGCGCAGGCTGGCGGCCGCTTGCACGCCCGCATGACCCGCACCGACAATGACCACACCGTTTTTCATCGCAGCCCCAATTCCTTAATCCAAGTCTAGGACGTCTCGCCAAGTGGCGATTGTCTGGCGCCGCCGCAAGACCGCCTTTGCGGGTCGCACCCGGAATGGCGGTCCGTCAATAGTGCCGTTTAACGACGACACGGTAAAATACGGCTAAAGTTGACACTTGCAGTTTAGAATAATTCTAAACTGTTGTTTCGATTGGCTTTTCTCTCTGAAATTGGTTGACTTCCGGTGCCTTCATCGCTTTATGGAAGCTTGCGCGTCAAGCGCATCCCTTTGATGTCTGGGCCTTGAACCCTTTCGATTGGAGGCATTTCGATGTCTTTCTTCCGCAAACCGCGCTATGCCGCGGCCTGTTTCTCGCCCAATGGCAGGGACCTGCCTTGGCGCCGATTGCCTGCCGACGCGCCTTTGGCGCCGGCATTTCACTGAATTCCGAGGAGATGACAATCATGAGAGCGATGATCACGGCACAATATGGCAGGCTCGCCGCGATCGGCGCTACGGCGGCATTGACGGCGGCGATATTCGTGTTGCCGGCCAAGGCTGGAACCGATGCCAAGGCGGTCATCAAGACGTATTCCGACATTGCGCTCGCCAAGTATCAGGATTCGCTGACCGCGGCGCAGGCGCTCGACAAGGCCGTTGAGGCGCTGCTCGCCAAGCCTTCGGCGGAAACGCTGACTGCCGCCCGCGAGGCCTGGAAGGCGTCGCGCGTTCCCTATCAGCAGACCGAAGTGTACCGCTTCGGCAATGCCATCGTCGACGACTGGGAAGGCAAGGTGAATGCCTGGCCGCTGGACGAGGGGCTGATCGACTATGTCGCCGAGAACTACGGCACCGAGTCGGACGCGAATGCGCTCTACACCGCCAATGTGATCGCCAACAAGTCGATCGAGGTCGACGGCAAGAAGATCGACGCCACCAATCTGACGCCGGAGTTCCTCTCCGGCACTCTGCAGGAGGCCGGCGGCATCGAGGCCAATGTGGCGACCGGCTATCACGCCATCGAATTCCTGCTGTGGGGCCAGGACCTGCACGGCACCGGCCCGGGCGCCGGCGAGCGGCCCTATACGGACTACGATCTCGCCAACTGCACCGGCGGCAATTGCGATCGTCGCGCGCAGTACCTGAAGTCGGCGAGCGACCTTCTGGTTTCCGATCTGCAGGATATGGTCAACGATTGGAAGGAGGGCGGCGGCGCCCGCAAGAACCTTGTCGATGGCGAGTTGAAAGCCGGCATCTCGACCATCCTTACCGGCATGGGCTCGCTGTCCTATGGCGAACTCGCCGGCGAGCGCATGAAACTCGGCCTGCTGCTGCACGATCCGGAAGAGGAGCATGACTGCTTCTCCGACAACACCTACGATTCCCATCTCTATGATGCCGTTGGCATTCGCGCCGCCTATCGTGGCAGCTACACGCGCCTTGACGGTACCGTCGTCGAAGGCCCTTCGGTATCCGACATGGTCAAGGAGGCCGATCCGGCGATCGACAAGGAACTGTCGGACAAGCTGGACGTCACCGTTGCCAAGATGGAGGCCATCAAGGCGCGGGCGGTTGCCGGCGAGGCCTATGACCAGCAGATCGGCGAAGGCAATACGGAAGGCAACGCCACCGTGCAGGCGGCGATCGATGCGCTGGTCGACCAGACCAAATCGATCGAACGCGCGGCTGGCACCCTGAAACTCAATGCCATCGCGTTCGAGGGCTCCGACAGCCTCGATGCGCCAGACAAAGTGTTCCAGTAAGGCGTCAAGGGCCTTGAGTACGATCCCGAACCGAAGGTCCGTATAAAGAAAATTGGAAATCGGTTTTCGGTTCGATTGAGAAGATAAGCCACACGGCGCCGAGCAAGTGCCGTCAGCCATACAGAGCAAATAATGCTGATCTGCCATTGCAACATCATCACCGAAAAGGAGATTGAGCTGACGATCGTCGGGCTGCTGGATCAGGATCCCTGGCAGCTTATCGTGCCGGCGAAGATCTATCATGCCATGCAGAAGCGTGGTCGCTGTTGCGGCTGCTTCCCAAATGTGGTCGAAACGATCATTCGGGTAACCGAAAATTACCACACCCGCTCGGAGGCGAGCGGCGTGGATGTCGTTTCACACCTGGATCGCGTCAGAGGCCTGCGCGTCCAATACGGGAGCAGAACCCATGAAAGGCGAACAGCAGATCATAGAGCGGCTTAACGAGGCTCTGTTTCTGGAACTTGGAGCGGTCAATCAGTACTGGGTGCATTTCCGGCTGCTGGAAGACTGGGGCTACGCCAAGCTGGCGAAGAAGGAACGCGCGGAATCGATCGAGGAGATGCACCATGCCGACCGGCTCGTGGCCCGCATCATCTTCCTTGAAGGCCATCCGAACCTGCAGTCGGTAGCACCGCTGCGCATCGGACAGAATGTCAAGGAAGTGCTCGAATCCGATCTTGCCGGCGAATATGACGCGCGCACTGCGTACAAGCGTTCGCGCGAGATTTGCGAAGAAGCAGGCGACTACGTGACGATGAAGCTGTTCGAGGATCTGCTGTCCGACGAGGAAGGTCACATCGACTTCCTCGAGACGCAACTCGACCTGCTCGCCTCGATCGGCGAGGAAAAATACGGCCAGCTCAACGCCGCATCGGCCGACGAGGCGGATTAGGGACATGCAGGAATGCGGCGCCCATTAGATTTCTTGCGCCGCTTGCGGCGGGCCGAGGATTACGGCCTGCCGTCCCAGCAAAACCCGCGATACAGCTGGCTTCGCGGGCTTTCGCTTGCCGTAGTGGTCGCGCTTACGGCCTCGGCGCTGGCCGGCGCGCCCGAACCGGCGGGCCTCGCCACCAGCCGTACCGATCTGACGCCGAAGGATCTGGCGCGCGTCATCGCAATAACCAGGCCGACCAAGGATTTTTCCGAGCCCGAGCAGTTCGAGCCGATGCAGGGCGGCGCCGGCACGTCGCGAAAAGGTGCCAACAAGGACGCCTTCTCGCAATCTTCGGCCAATATCACCTTCGAAGAACAGGGCACCTTCAAGCTCGGCAACGCCCTTTTCCGCAAGAACTGGGTATCGTCGCCCTCGTCGACGCAGGCATCGGACGGGCTTGGGCCGCTGTTCAACGAGCGGGCTTGCCAGAATTGCCATCTGAAGGACGGCCGCGGTCATCCGCCGGAAGCCGGCAGCGGTACCACCTCGATGTTCCTGCGGCTGGCGCGGCAGGCGAGCACCGAGGAGGAGAAGGCGGCGCTGGCCGCCCGCAAGGTGCTTAACTTCCCCGATCCGGTCTATGGCTCGCAATTGCAGGACCTGGCCGTTCCGGGCCTTCGGGGCGAAGGCAGGATGCGTGTCGGCTATCAGGAGCAGAAAGTCACGCTGCCGGACGGTACCGTGGTTTCGCTGCGCAAGCCGAGCTATTCGGTTGATGATCTTGCCAACGGGCCGCTCGATCCGCAGACCACGCTTTCGCCGCGCATGACGCCGCCGATGATCGGCCTCGGCCTGGTCGAGCAGATCGCGCCGGCGGACATTCTCGCCCATGCCGATCCGGACGATCGGAATAGTGACGGCATCTCCGGCAGGCCCAGCATCGTGCGCGACGGCCAAAGCGGCGAACTGACGCTCGGCCGCTTCGGCTGGAAGGCGCAGACGCCATCGATCCGCCAGCAAGCGGCGGACGCATTCGCCGGTGACATCGGCATTTCGACGCCGGAAGTGCCGAACCACTGGGGCGATTGCACCGCGGCCGAAAAGGCATGTCTTGCCATGCCCAACGGCACACAGGAGCGCCTCGGCCCGGTCGAGGCGCCGCCGCCGGTGATAGACCTCGTCACCTTCTATTCGCAAAATCTCGCCGTGCCGGCGCGGCGCGATCTCGACAAACCAGATGTGCTGGCCGGCAAGAAGCTGTTCTACGACATGGGCTGCATTTCCTGTCATACGCCGAAATTCGTCACCCGTCGCGGCTCGCCCAACAAGGCGCAGGCCTTCCAGTTGATCTGGCCCTATTCCGATTTTCTGCTGCACGACATGGGGCCGGGCCTCGCCGACGGGCAAGCGGTGGGCGAGGCTACCGGCAGCGAATGGCGCACGCCGCCGCTGTGGGGCATCGGTCTTACCCGGACCGTCAACGGCAACAGCTTCTTCCTGCATGACGGGCGCGCGCGCACCCTGACCGAGGCGATCCTGTGGCATGGCGGCGAGGGGCAAAAGGCGCGCGACGGCTTTGCCGCCGCCGATGCGGCCGATCGCGACGCACTGGTCAAATTCCTGGAGTCGTTCTGATGTCGAAGCGTCTTGCGCTTGCTCTGGTTCTCCCGCTGGTCCTCGGCGGCGCACTGCCGGCGTCCGCAGCGGTCAAGGCTTCCGACGTGATCCAGCGGGCGATCGACGGCTTTGTCCGCCCGGCCTATGCGCGCCTGCATGATCATGCGGACGGCCTGACCAAGGCAATGCGCACGCTTTGCGACGTGCCCTCGCAGGACCATCTCGATGCAGCGCGCGCCGAGTTCTCCGGCACCGTGGATGCCTGGTCGATCGTCGAGATCATCCGCATCGGGCCTATCACGCAGAACAACCGGCTGGAGCGCATGCTGTTCTGGCCGGACCGCAAGAGCATCGGCCTGAGGCAGGTGCAGGCGGCGCTGGCCAGTAAGGACCGGACCGCCGCCGATCCGGTCCAGCTGGCGACAAAGAGCGTCGCCATGCAAGGGCTCGGCGCGCTGGAATTCGTGCTTTACGGCGATGGCGCCGAGCGGCTCGCCGGCAAGGACGATCCCTATCGTTGCGCTTACGGCGCGGCCGTCGCCGGCAACATAGAAACGATTGCCGCCGACGTCAGCAACGCCTGGAACAAGCCCGATGGTTTTGCCACCCTTTGGGCCAATCCGGGACCGCAAAACGCACTCTTCCGCGACGGCACGGAAGCGGTGACCGAACTGGTCGGCGTCTTCATCAACCAACTGGAGATGGTCCGTGACGTGCGCCTGAAGGGTTTTCTGGGGAGTAGCCCGCAGGCCGACAAGCCCAGACAGGCGATCTACTGGCGTTCGCAAAATACCGCGCGTTCGCTGACCGGCAATCTTGCAGGCATGGACGCGCTGTTCCAGGCCTCGCAACTGGGCGACGCGCTGTCGCCCGACGCGCACTGGATGGCGGAGTCGATCCACATCCAGCTCGTCAACGGGGCCGCGGACGCCACGGCCATCAGAGGTCCGATTGACAAGGCACTCGCCGATCCGGCGCTGCGCCAGAAGCTCGACCACTTCTCGCTGGTGACATCCAGCCTGTCGACCCTGATCGGCACCAGGCTGACCACTGAATTCGGCCTGACCGCTGGCTTCTCGTCACTCGACGGGGATTGAGCATGATCTCGAAACGGCGTCGACTTTTGGGGCGAGTTACTCGGCGAGGAAGTTTTGACAGGCCGGACGCGCTTGCGTTGACGGATCGCACACTTTGGAGATTGGCCGAAACGCCCATCGCTTCGTCATCCTGGGGCGGAGCAAGGAGCGCAGCGACGCGGCGCAGACCCCAGGATCCATGCCATGACCTCAGAGCGTTGCTTAGGTGCAGAATTCTGCTCCGCCGTACTCTTCGGCTGAGATTACGGCATGGATCCTTGGGTCTCCGCGACGGAGCTTCGCTCCTGCTCCGCCCAAGGATGACGAAGTTGGGGAGGCTTCGGCCAATCCCGAACGCCTGCGATGATCCATTCAAACGATCGATGGATGCTGGGCGCCAAGAAGCCCTCCGATCTGTCAAAATCACCGTGTCGAGGAATGAGACCGTGTCCGAGGACCGTCTCTTGAAAACTCCTTTGATCGATCGTCGTGATTTCCTCAGGGCCGCAGGCGTTGGCTTTGTTGCTGCGATGGCGCCTTCGGCATTGGCAAAGACGCTTGCCGCCGACGCCGTCTTCGCCACCGCGTTCGTCAAGCGCGACGGCAGCTATGGCGCGGCCATCCTGTCCGAAGCCGGCAAGGTCCTGCACGCTATCGACCTGCCCGCCCGCGGTCATGACGTCACCTTCGATCCGGTGTCGAAACGCTCCGTGGTCTTTGCCAGGCAGCCCGGCACCTTCGCGGTGGTCTTCGACCACACGGGCCGCGACGAGCCGCTGACCATTGCCAGCGTAAGTGGACGGCATTTCTTCGGCCATGGCGTGTTTTCGACCGACGGTGCGCTGCTCTACGCCACCGAGAACGATTTCGACAATGCCGCCGGCGTGGTCGGTGTCTACGACGCGCGTGCGAGATTCAAGCGGGTTGGTGAGTTCCCGACCTATGGCATGGGCCCGCACGAGCTTCTGCTGCTGGGCGACGGCAGGACGATTGCCGTCGCCAATGGCGGCATCGAGACGCATCCGGATTATGGCCGCGCCGAGCTCAACATCGCGACGATGAAGCCTTCCTATGTGCTGGTCGACCGCCTCACCGGCGACCTCATCGAAAAGCACGAACTGCCGCCGGAGCTGCACCAGCTGTCGATCCGTCACATGGATGCCGACCGATCCGGCACGGTCTGGTTCGGCTGCCAGCACAGAGGGCCGGGCACCGATCGTCCGCTGCTGGTCGGCCGCGCCGCGCGCGGCAAGGATCTGCAACTGCTCGACATGCCGCAGGACGTGCTGTCCGGCTTCAGGAACTATATAGGCTCGGTCGCTGCCAACCCTGCTGCCGGTACCGTCGCCGTGTCCTCGCCGGAAGGCAACTCGCTTGCCGTCATCGATGCGGCCAGCGGCCGGATCGTCGCCACCAGCGCGCTGGCCGAGGTCTGCGGCGTGGCGCCCGACGGGGCGAGCTTCATGGCGACGACAGGCACCGGCGAAATCGTCGAAGCGGGCGGCGCAATAAGGTCCGAACTGGACTATGTCTGGGACAATCACATGCTGCGCATCGAGCAGGCCGGATAAGTGCGTCCGGCACCGGTTCCCAAACGGCTACGCTCGCTGGAGGGTACCGCCTTCGGGCGAGATCGAAGCGAAGCCACCAAACGAATTATGCATTATCCCCTTGCGGGGACGAGCCATGGCAGGCACAGGGAAATTGTTTTTCGAACCCTGTGCCCAAGCGGGTGCTCCAACCGGCCGCCTCATGAAGCTGCTTGCCATCGACTGCGCCGCCAATCTCTGCGCCGCCTGTGTCTACGACGCGGCGGTCGGGAAGGAGCTCGGCCGTTCGGTGTTCGATCTCGGCAAGGGCCATGCCGAGCATTTGATGGCCGTGATCGAGGAGGCGTTGAAGGCGGCCGGGACCGACTATGCCGGCCTCGGCGCCATCGCTGTCTCCACCGGTCCGGGCTCCTTCACCGGCCTGCGCGTCGGTGTCTCGGCGGCGCGGGGCCTGGCGCTGGCGCTGAAAATTCCGGCAATCGGGGTGACGACGCTGGAAGCGCTGGCTGCGCAGGCGAAAGAGACATCTCCCGGCCGCGCCGTGCTGGTCGCGCTCGACGCCGGCCGCGAGGAAATCCATGCAGCACTTTACGACGAAGCATCCGTTTTGATTTACGGTCCCGCGGTGACCACGCTTTCGCAAGCCGCCGCCATGGCGGTGGATAGGTCTCCGGTTATGGCCGGCACGGCGACATCGCAAATTGCCGCTTCGGTCGGGCGCGCCTTCGACATCGGCCCGACAAGTGCCACTGCGGATATCGCAATCTATGCCCGGCTGGCCGCTACCAAGGGTGAAGGCGAAAAGCCGAAACCGCTTTATTTGCGCGGGGCGGACGCCAAGCCGCAGGCCGGGTTTATCCTGTCCAGGAAGAAAGCCGGGAAGAAAAACTGATGCGCATTCCTTTCCTCCAGCCGCGCCGCAGGGACTTTGCGCTCGAGCCGCTGACGATTGCCGACAGCGCGGCCATGTCGGTGCTGCATCGCGAGGATTTCGTCCGGCCGTGGACCGACGACGAATTCGCCGCACTGCTCGAGCAGGACACGGTGTTCGGCTATGCCGCGCGCGAGACCGGACAGGGTGCCAAGCCGCCGGTCGGTTTCGTGCTGGCGCGCCTGGCGGCCGGCGAAGGCGAGGTCCTGACTGTCGCGGTGGCGCGCTCCCATCGCCGCCAGGGCCTTGGCTGGCAACTGATGGATGCCGTTCTGCGCGAACTGCATGCGCAACGCGCCGAGGCGCTTTTCCTCGAGGTCGACGAGACCAACGTCGCCGCGATCGCGCTGTATCGGCGGCTGGGATTCCGCGAGGTCGGCAAACGTGCCAACTATTACAGATCGCCCGAGCACGGCCCGACCGGGGCGCTTGTCATGCGCCGCGATCTTCGGTAGCGCATCAGCCCGCAAATCGGAACCGATTTTCGGAAAGCACGATGCGTAGATTCAGATGCGCAGAATCAAAAATGCTAGAGAGCACTTTGTGCGTACAATTGGACGCACGTCGCTCTAGCCATAGGTGGGGCAGGGCCAAGAGCGGATGATCGGAAAAATCAGGATTTTCCTGGCGCTGGGCCTCGTTGTCGCCGGCTCGTTGATCCTCGTGCCGCTGCAGATCCTGTCGATGAAGACCGGGCTCTGGCGCGAGACGTTCATCCTGAAGATCTGGCACCGGCTCATCATCCGGGCGCTGGGCATGCGCATCCATGTCAAGGGGACCTTGTCCAGCCAACGCCCGCTATTGGTTGCGTCGAACCACATCTCCTGGACCGACATCATGGTGCTGGGGTCGATGGTCGACGTGACGTTCATCGCCAGGGCCGACATGGCCGGCTGGCCATTGATCGGCATGTTGTCGAAGCTGCAGCGCACCGTCTTCATCGAGCGCGAGCGCAAGCGTTCGTCGGGCGACCAGGCGAGCGAGATCGCCAACCGCATGGCCAAGGGCGACGCCATGGTGCTGTTTGCCGAAGGTTCGACCGGCGACGGCAACATGATCTTGCCGTTCAAGAGCACGCTGTTCGGGGCCGCCTCGATGGCGATTTCGGAAGGGGCGGCCGAAAGGGTCTTCATCCAGCCGGTGGCGATCGTCTATACGCGCCTGCACGGCGTGCCGCTCGGCCGCAGGCACCGGCCGATTGCCGCCTGGATCGGTGACGAGGATTTGATGCCGCATCTCAAGATCCTCATGGCAGAGGGCGGGCTCGATGTCGAAGTGCATTTCGGCGAGCCGGTTGCCTTTTCCAAGGGCTCCAACCGCAAGGAAACGGCAAGGCTGATGGAGAGTCGGGTGCGCGATATGGTGCAGGCGACGCTCGCCGATCCGCACCCGAGCCGGTAGGCGCCGGAAAAGCTCCAGCGCAAATTCAAGTGCACCAGCATCCTTTGCGCGTCCAAGAGGACGCGCGGTGCTGGAGCATTTTGCAGCCAAGTGGAATCACTTGGCGTCGCACAAATGCGGCTAAAACAAACAGATAGAGCGGGATGCCCCCGTTCAATCCAAATGCACCCCGCTCTACGGGCAGAATCGTCTGTTTTTTGTCGGGGAAAGGCGTTAGAAGCCGCCAGATGGAATTAAATACGATAGAACGGGACGACATTGATACTGCCGCCGAAAGTGCGGTCGTACCGTCTGCCGCAAGCAGGAAGGTCTTCGTCAAGACCTATGGCTGCCAGATGAACGTCTACGATTCGCAGCGCATGACCGACGCGCTGGCCGCCGACGGCTATGTGGCGACGGACGCCATCGCCGATGCCGATCTGGTGCTGCTCAACACCTGCCATATCCGCGAGAAAGCCGCCGAAAAGGTCTATTCCGAACTCGGCCGCATTCGTGAGATGAAGGCCGAACGGGCTCGGGCCGGCCGCGAGATGCTGGTCGGTGTCGCCGGCTGCGTGGCGCAGGCCGAGGGCTCCGAGATCATCCGCCGCTCGCCGGCCGTCGATCTGGTCATCGGCCCCCAGACCTATCACAGGCTGCCGCATGTGCTGGCACGGGTGCGCGGCGGCGAAAAGATCGTCGAGACCGACTATGCCATCGAGGACAAATTCGAGCATCTGCCGCAGCCGAAACGCGCCGAGATCATCAGGCGCGGCGTCACGGCGTTTTTGACCGTGCAGGAGGGCTGCGACAAGTTCTGCACCTTCTGCGTCGTGCCCTATACCAGAGGCTCGGAAGTGTCGCGGCCGGTGGCGCAGATCGTCGCCGAGGCCGAGCGGCTGGCGCAAGCCGGCGTGCGCGAGGTGACGCTGCTTGGCCAGAACGTCAATGCCTGGCATGGCGAGGGCGAAGCCAAAGGGGGCAAGACCGAGGAATGGGGTCTTGGCCGCCTGCTGTTCCGGCTGGCCGAGATTCCCGGGCTGGCGCGGTTGCGCTATACCACCAGCCACCCGCGCGACATGGACGACGAATTGATCGCCGCCCACCGTGATTTGCCGGCGCTGATGCCCTATCTGCATTTGCCTGTGCAATCCGGCTCCGACCGCACACTCAAGGCGATGAACCGCAGGCATACGGCAAAGGACTATCTGACGCTGCTCGACCGGATCCGCGCCGCGCGGAGCGATATAGCGCTTTCGGGCGATTTCATCGTCGGCTTTCCCGGCGAGACGGAGGCGGATTTCGAGGCGACGATGGACCTTGTCCGCCAGGTGAACTATGCCTCGGCCTTCTCGTTCAAATATTCGCCGCGCCCCGGCACGCCGGGCGCAGAAATGGCCGATCATGTGCCGGAAGCCGTCAAGGACGAGCGCCTGCAGCGGCTGCAGGCGCTGCTGCTGAAGCAGCAGCAGGATTTCGGCGCGAGCCTGGTCGGCAGCACCATCGATACGCTGATCGAGAAGCCGGGCCGCCAGGCCGGCCAGAAGGTCGGCCGCTCGCCGTGGCTGCAGCCGGTTATTGTTGATGAAATGTCCGGCGAAATCGGTGAGATTATCCAGGTACGAATCACGAAGACGGGTTACAACAGCCTGTTCGCCGAATTGGCCTGAAGGTCTCGGCAGATGAGGAGAGACGGTTGAGCGCTGCGGAAGTGAAGAACCTGCCCCAGAACCTACCATCGGGGGCTTCGGATATGGCGCACATCGTTCTGACTTTCGACAACAACAAGCTTGCCAGCGCCCTTTATGGCCAGTTCGACGAAAATCTGGCCAGGCTTGAGCAGAAGCTTGGCGTCGATATCCGCTCGCGAGGCAACCAGCTGACCATCAAGGGCTCCGCCTCGGCCGCCGAGCAGGCGCGCCGCGCCCTGGATAATCTCTACGGCATTCTCCAGAAAGGCGCTGACATCGGCCAATCGGACGTCGACGGCGCCGTGCGCATGGCGATCGCCGCCGACGACCAGCTGACGCTGCCGACGCTGGAGCGCAAGGGCAAGGTGTCCGCCGCCCAGATATCGACGCGCAAGAAGACGATCTATGCCCGTTCGCTCAACCAGGACGCCTATATGCGCGCGCTGGAACGGTCCGAACTCGTGTTCGGCATCGGCCCGGCTGGCACGGGAAAAACCTTCCTAGCGGTGGCGCATGCGGCGATGCTGCTCGAACGCGGCATGGTCGAGCGCATCGTGCTGTCGCGGCCGGCCGTCGAGGCCGGCGAGCGGCTCGGCTTCCTGCCCGGCGACATGAAGGAGAAGGTCGATCCCTATCTGCGGCCGCTCTACGACGCGCTTTACGAGATGATGCCGGCCGACAAGGTCGAGCGGGCGATAGCCGCCGAGGTGATCGAGATCGCGCCGCTGGCCTTCATGCGCGGCCGCACGCTGGCGCACTCCGCCGTCATCCTCGACGAGGCGCAGAACACCACGCCGATGCAGATGAAGATGTTCCTGACCCGTCTCGGCGAGAATTCACGCATGATCGTCACCGGCGATCCGACCCAGATCGACCTGCCGCAAAACACCAAATCCGGTCTGGTCGAGGCGCTCAGGATCCTCGACGGCGTCACCGGCATGGTGACGGTACGCTTCAACGAAGGCGACGTCGTCAGGCATCCGCTGGTCGCCGAGATCGTCAAGGCCTACGACCGCGACGGCAAGCTGGCCCGGGGCCTGGGCGCCGAAGGCTGAAGATGCGGCCTTATGGCTGAGGACAAAAAGTCTGTAGGCGGGGACCTTCCGGTTCCCGTCGACATCGATATAGCGGTCGAAGCGGGCGACTGGCCCGATGAGGCCGCGCTGACGCGGCTGGTCGATCGAGCCGTTGCCGCTGCGTTTGCCGAAACCGGCGCGGCCGCCCGTTCCGAGCTCAGCATCGTCTTTTCTGACGATGCCCATATCCGCAGCCTCAATGCCGGCTGGCGCGGCAAGGACAAACCGACCAACGTCTTGTCTTTCCCGGCTTTTCCGCTCGCGAAAGGCGGTCCGCTGCCCCCCATGCTGGGCGACATCGTGCTGGCCGCCGAAACGGTCGCGCGGGAAGCTGCACTGGAAGACAAGCCTGTCGAGAACCATATCATCCATCTCGTCATCCACGGCCTGCTGCATTTGCTGGGCTACGATCACGAGACCGACGCCGAGGCCGAGGAAATGGAAGCCGTCGAACGCGCAGCACTTGCGAGGCTTGCCATTCCCGATCCCTACGCGTAACTAAAAAGATCAAATGACCGGACGACGATGAACGACAAACCAGAGACTGCCGCCCGCCCAGACGCCGGCAGTGCGACCAAGCCATCCGAACAGACGGAAGAGGGCTCTAGTCCGAGTACCACGACCGGCAGCTTCGCCAGCGAGCCATCGCCTGCCGGTCCTTCCCTGTTCGATCGCGTGCTCGGCCTGTTCAGGCAACGCAACGGCACCAGCCTGCGCGAGGAGATCGCCGACGCGCTTGCCGAAACGGCGAGCGATCCCGGATCCTTCTCGCCCGGCGAGCGGGCCATGCTCAACAACATCCTGCGCCTGCGCGAGGTGCGCGTCGAGGACGTCATGGTGCCGCGCGCCGATATCGAGGCGGTCGAGATCACGACGAACCTGGGCGATCTTCTGGGACTGTTCGAGCAGTCCGGCCATTCCCGCATGCCGGTCTATTCGGAAACGCTCGATGACCCGCGCGGCATGGTCCACATCCGCGACGTGCTCGCTCACATCACCAAGATCGCCCGCGTCAGGAAGGGCAGGACGACCAGGAAAGCCGCCGCCACCACGCTTCTCGATCTTGCCAAGGTCGATCTCGCGCGCACCATCGGCGACCTGAACCTGATCCGCCCGGTGCTTTTCGTGCCGCCGTCGATGCTCGCCTCCGATCTCATGGGGCGGATGCAGGCGATGCGCACCCAGATGGCGCTGGTCATCGATGAATATGGCGGCACTGATGGTCTGGCCTCGCTCGAGGATATCGTCGAGATGGTGGTCGGCGACATCGAGGACGAGCATGACGAGGACGAACCGATGATCACCCAGACCGGCGAGGGCGTGTTCGTCGTCGACGGCAAGGCCGAGATCGACGAAGTCACCAAGATGATCGGCGAGGATTTCGCCGCCGGCGAGCATGGCGAATATGTCGACACGATCGGCGGCATGATCTTCAACACGCTTGGCCGTGTTCCGGCCCGCGGCGAAGTGGTGCAGGCCATACCTGGTTTCGAATTCCTTGTGCTCGACGCCGATCCACGCCGCGTCAAGCGCGTGCGCATCGTGGAGACCCAAAAGGGCGAGCGCCGCCGGCGCGCGGTGCGCGCCGAGCAGGCTTGAAAGACGCCGCTCGCCCGATGACGGTCGACGATCCGTTCAAGCACTCAACCTTGGGCTCCGGCATATTCTACAAGAATCCGCGCGCCGCATTGATCTGGCTTGAAAAGGCTTTCGGATTCGAGCCAAGCATGGTGGTCAGCGACGCTGATGGCAGGCTCGTCCATTCCGAGATGCGGTTCGGTGACGGCTATATCATCGTCGATGCCGAATGGGCCGACCATGTCGCCAGCCCCGCGTCGGTCGCCGGCAAGAACACGCAGTCGGTCTATGTGCGCCTCAAGGACGGCATTGATGCCCACTGCGATCGTGCAAGGGCGGCGGGAGCCGAGATCGTCCAGGAGCCTGCTGACCAGTTCTACGGTGAACGGCAGTGCGATCCTGAAGGTCACGTCTGGACCTTTTCCCAGACCGTACGCTCCGTTCCACGCGAGGAGGCTGAGCGGCTGGGCGATCTACAGATCGAAGGCTGGCACCAATAGCGTCTCGTTACCCAACAATCAATGGTGGCTCCCGACCAGCCGGAGAAACCCCCTTCGCGCAGCCTTCGATATTCAACATTGTAGTCGTGCATCAGCGCATAATCTTCGATTCCGCAAATTTCCGCTACGGTTGGTGAACGGAAGTTCCCACGGCTGTGCTCAATTGGGAAGATGCGCCGATACCGGTCATTCACGGCCGCGCAGCCCCTAGCGCCCGGTTATGCACTCGCCCAGGCGCCTCCGGCAGCGTCGCACCCATCCAACACCACCCCAAATTTATCAAGTATCGCCCGCGCCGTCGGAACCGCTCACACCGGCACTCAGCCCCGGGCGGATGTTCTGGTTATGGTGGAAGACGTTGTCGGGGTCGTACGAGGACTTCACGTCAGCCAGCCGGTCAAAGACGGAGTCGCCGTACGCCTCTCGGACCCGGCCCGGGTCTTCGTCGCCGCCGAGGAAATTGACGTAGACGCCTTCGCGGAAGCGGCCAAGAGCGGCGAGGAACCCCCTCGTCCAGGCCGTCTCTCGGTCGCCGAAGTCCTCGCCGGGCCGCCACGCAGCGTGGACGATGATCGCGTGCGACGCTTGCCGGTTCCCGAACGCCGTCGCGCCCTCGGCCACTCGGCTCACCGCCCCCTTCAGATGGAACATTGCCACATACGACCGTGGCGACGAGCAGGAGAATGCGTGCCCGGCGATCACGTCGATGAGGTCGTCGCGGAGCGCGGGGAGGTGGGTGGCCTTCCAGTAGTAGTTCCAACCGTGGAGGACGGTCGAGTCGAGCGCGCTCTGGAATACCACGTACGGCTTGGGCCCGGCCAGATCGAGGAGGGGAGTCCGAAATGTGCGGAGCGGGCGGAGCGCCTTCTCACCGTCCTCGATCGGCCCGGCGTAGCACGCGCCCACCATCACCACCGGGCGCCAGTGCAGTTCCTCGGGAATGACCGATAGAGGCGGCACGGTGCAGAATTTTACGACCGTGCCGAGCTCGTCGGGAGCGTCGCGGATGAAGTCGCGGTAGAAACGGAGGACCTCCCCGGCGTCGCTCGCGTCCCAGAGGATAGGCCCGGCCAGAACCGTGGGCCCGACGGGGTGGAGGCGGAACTCGAACGAGGTGACCACGCCGAAGTTGCCGCCGCCGCCGCGCAACGCCCAGAACAGATCGGGGTGCTCGTCCTCGGACGCCCGCAGCCGCTCGCCGTCGGCCGTCACGACGTCGGCGGCGAGGAGGTTGTCGACCGCGAGGCCATGCTTGCGCATCAGCCAGCCGATGCCACCGCCGAGGGTGAGCCCGGCGACTCCGGTATGGCTAACGATTCCGCCGGTGGTGGCCAGGCCGTGCGCCTGCGTCTCGCGGTCGACGTCGCCCCACAGCGCGCCACCCTGCACCCACGCCCTGCGGCCGGCGGGATCGACTCGCACGCCCCGCATCGCCGAGAGGTCGATGACGATCCCGTCGTCGCAAACGGCGGTGCCCGCCACGCCGTGACCTCCGCCCCGTATGGCGATCTCCAGATTGTGGTCGCGAGCGAAACGCACTGCCGCGACCACGTCGGCGGTTCCGATGCATCGGGCGATCAGATGCGGGCGCCGGTCAATGGCGCCGTTCCAGATTGCACGGGCGACATCGTAGTCGGCGTGGCTGGCATTGATCAGCCGGCCTTGGAACCCGTCGATTTCCACGACGGTTGGCTGCATGCTCCCGTGGTGGGCTTCTGCGTACGTTGTTGTCGTCATAGGTGTCGTCATCGTGTCCTCCTCTCGTCGAGAGAGGCCACATCGGACCACGGCGGGCCGCTGCCGTATAGTCAACAATCTGGACTCCACAATCGGAGGCGGATGCGCAACACTGCTGTTGTGAGGACGTCCGTCATGAGGACATACGGCCAGTACTGCCCCATCGCCCGTGGCGCCGAGATTTTCGCCGAGCGCTGGACGCCGCTGATCATCCGCAACCTGCACCTTGGCTGCGGAACCTTCAGCGAGATCCTGGAGGGCGCGCCCGGACTCTCCCGTACCCTGCTCTCAGAGCGGCTCAAGCAGCTCGAATGGGTCGGTGTCGTCGAGTCGAATCCCAAGCCAGACGGGCGCGGGCGCCACTACGAGCTCACGTCGGCGGGCCACGACCTCTTCACGGTCTGCCAGTCGCTCGGCGAGTGGGGCGCGCATTGGCTCGAGATCGCCCCCCAGCACCTAGACCCCTTTGTGGCCCTGTGGTCGATGTGCAAGGCGCTCCGCCGGGACCGGCTCCCGGATCGACGCGTCGTCATCCGCTTCGACTTCACCGGCCGCCCACACCGGGAGCGCTATTGGCTACTCATCGAGCTCGGAGACACAGAGATCTGCAAGACTTACCCTGGCTTCGACGAGGACCTCTACATCACGGCGGAAGCCGAAGCTTTCGTCAAATGGCACGCCGGCCAGCTCAGTTGGTCCCAAGCCACCCGCGAGGACCGAATCCAGCTCGACGGCGACCTGTCGCTCGCAAGAGCCTTCCCGACCTGGAACGCCCGCAGCATGTTCGCCCACATCATGCCGGTCTCCCGCACCGTCACGAGTCATGCAGGTTGACATTCCGGATGCGGCCTCCCGATGCGGCACCGCACCGCCGGCGTGTGACGTGAACAAACTCCCATACCTCACATGCTATCCGGAATGGAAAGCCGCCGGATTGCCGATCGTCTGATATTCACATAACTCGAAGCACTGATGCCGAAAGCGGGCGTATTACCAAGGTCCGAAGACATCCAGTGTTTTGCCATTGGCTCGACGATTGCGAATGACAGCAACGGTTCGATTGCCGAAATTCAATCCGGCACGCAGGCTGAAGCGTGGCCGTTTGGAACGTGGACCGCAGCCTGATAAATCTTCTGCCGTGATTCGAACGACTCGGAAGCATTGATGAAGCGCCTGGCCGGCCGGATAATTCTGCTATGGGGTTGGCGTCGCGCCCTTGTGGCGTTTCTTGCCGGGGCGCTGGCGGTTCTTGCCCAGGCGCCTTACGATTTCTTCGCCGTCGGTTTCGTTTCGTTTCCGCTGCTGGTCTGGCTTCTCGACGGTGCGACCGGCGAAGCTTCCGATGGTTGGTTCCGGCGTTTGCGGCCGGCTTTCGCCATCGGCTGGTGGTTCGGCTTCGGCTATTTTCTCGCCGGCCTGTGGTGGATCGGCTCGGCACTTCTGGTCGAGGCCGACAGTTTCGCCTGGGCGCTGCCCTTCGCAGTGGTCGGAATTCCGCTGGCGCTCGCCTTTTTCTACGGCTTCGCAACAGCGGTTGCCCGGCTGCTGTGGAGCAACGACATCGGCCGCATCGCCGCTCTTGCCTTCGGCTTCGGCCTGGCGGAATGGCTGCGCGATTTTCTGTTCACCGGGTTCCCGTGGAATGCCGTCGGCTACGCGGCGATGCCGGTGCCCTTGCTTATGCAGAGCGTGTCGGTGACCGGCATGGTCGGCATGAACGCGCTGGCGGTCTTCGTCTTTGCACTGCCGGCCCTGCTTGCGGCGGGCCGGCATGTCCGCCTGGGAGCTGCACTGCTTGCCGTTCTCGTCGCGGCCCATGTCGGCTTCGGCTATGTCAGGCTTGCTGCCAAGGTCGAGCCCGCAACCCGCGCAATCGACGTCCGCATCGTGCAGCCGGCTGTCGACCTCAGCGAGAAGTGGGACGCTTCGGTGCCCGACCGGATCTTCGCCATGCTGATGGGGCTTTCGGCCGAGGCGCCGCAGGCCGGCCATGACAAGCCGCAATTGATCCTGTGGCCGGAAACCTCCGTGCCGTTTTTTTTCGCCGAACGTCCCGATGCGCTGACCGCTCTGGGAGAGATGCTTGGCGACGGCCAGATGCTGATCGCCGGCGTCGTCCGGGAGGAGGGCGGCTCGGCAGCAGATGCCGACAGGCGGTACTACAATTCGGTGGTGGCGATCGACGACAAGGGTGAAATCGCAGATGCTGTCGACAAGGTTCATCTGGTGCCCTTTGGCGAATATCTGCCTTTTGCCGACCTGCTTGGCCGCTTAGGACTCAAACAGCTCGTCGCCGGGCCGACGACCTACGCGGCCGGCAATGAGCGGCATCCGATCACGCTGTCCGGTGGCATCCGCATGCTTCCGTTCATTTGCTATGAAGTCATCTTTCCCGATCTGGTGGCGATTGACGCTACGTCAGCTGAGCTTATTGTGAATGTCACGAACGACGCGTGGTTCGGTGACACGCCGGGTCCATACCAGCATTTCAGGCAGGCGCAGGTTCGTGCTGTGGAGAACGGGGTGCCCTTGTTGCGTGCAGCCAATAACGGCATCTCCGCTGTCGTCGATCCGCGCGGGCGCATCCTCGATGCACTGGCGATCGACGCACGCGGAGCCGTCGATGTCCATGTTCCGATTTCCAATCAAGCCATCGTTTCTTCCAGCCAAAGACGCATTAACGGACTGCTGATCTTGTTGCTGTTTGCCCTGGCCGCTTTCACATTGAATGTAAGGCAAAAGCTACGGGCGAATTGACAGTCGACACATTAGAAACTCATACTGTAACGGCCTGAAATTTCTCGAAGTCGGTACGTCGTTGTGTTGGGGCACTGGCCGCCGGCTTCGTTTGGGCAGAAAAACACAAAAAGCCGGAAAAATTCGGCGAGGAAAAAATGGCAGAAGAAAACAAGAAGAAGCCGAATCCTATCGACATCCATGTCGGAAGTCGCATCAGGCTTCGTCGCAATATGTTGGGAATGAGTCAGGAGAAGCTGGGCGAGAACCTCGGCATAACGTTTCAGCAGATACAGAAATACGAAAAGGGGACCAATCGCGTTGGCGCCAGCCGGTTGCAGGCAATCGCCTCGATACTCGGCGTTCCCGTCGCTTTCTTTTTCGAGGACGCGCCGGGCCAGGAGACCGTGGGCAACCGCGGATTTGCCGAGGATGCATCAATGGCTTTTGCCGTCGAATTCTGCGGCACTCCTGAAGGTCTTCAACTCAACCGGGCCTTCGTCAAGATCGCCGACGTGAAGATACGTCGCAAGATCATCGAGCTTGTGAAGGCCCTTTCCACCGACGAAGTCGATTGATTTGGGCCGACTGAGTTGGCGACCCTTGAAAAGCCGGAAATGGCGAGGCCGTCATAGCGGGGCAGGCAAATTCTCGCGATCTCGCGCATCGTGGAATTTACATCCCATAGGCATGCCGGAGAGCGGATCGATTTTGCTCGACGCCCATGCTCAAATTCTTTTTCATCAACGTGTTGAAGCTAAGCACGTGTTGGAGCTAAGGCACGCTGGCGGCATCCTGCCGCCGGTCACAGCCGGTCGCAGTTGGTATAAGATAATAGCGCGATTTTTACACCAGAATGACCGCACCGCTTGACGAGCGCCGCCCGGCACAGCTAACACGTGGCGCGCCAATCGGCAGCGTGCCGATATTTTTTTCAAGAGGGGACACCCGTGACGCGGCAAAACTATCTATTCACCTCGGAATCCGTTGCCGAGGGTCATCCCGACAAGGTTTGTGATCGTATCTCCGACGAGATCGTCGATCTGGTCTATCGCGAGGCCAGAAAGACCGGCATGGACCCTTGGAAGGTCCGCGTCGCCTGCGAAACGTTGGCAACCACGAATCGCGTCGTCATCGCCGGCGAGGTGCGCGTCCCCGAGACGCTGCTCAAGAAAGACAAGGCCGGCAACATCCTGATGGATGCCGCCGGTCATCCGCTCGTCAATCCAGCGAAATTCAAGTCGGCCGCCCGCAAGGCGATCCGCGAAATCGGCTATGAACAGGCCGGTTTCCACTGGAAGACGGCAAAGATCGAGGTTCTGCTGCACGGCCAGTCGCCGGATATCGGCCAGGGCGTCGACAATGCCTCCGACCGGCAAGGCGAGGAAGGGGCCGGCGACCAGGGCATCATGTTCGGCTATGCCTGCCGCGAGACGCCGGATCTGATGCCGGCACCAATCTACTACAGCCACAAGATCCTCGAATTGCTGGCCGCCGCGCGCCATGAGGGCAACGGCGATGCCGGCCGGCTCGGGCCGGACGCCAAGAGCCAGGTCACCGTCCGCTATGTCGACGGCAAGGCGGCGGAAGTGACGCAAATCGTGCTGTCCACCCAGCATCTCGACGCCAGCTGGGATTCGAAGAAGGTCCGCAACGTCGTCGAACCCTATATCCGCGAGGCGCTGGGCGAGTTGAAGATCGCCGACAGCTGCAACTGGTACATCAACCCGACGGGCAAATTCGTCATCGGCGGGCCAGACGGCGACGCCGGCCTGACCGGGCGCAAGATCATCGTCGACACTTACGGCGGTGCTGCACCCCATGGCGGCGGTGCTTTTTCCGGCAAGGACACCACCAAGGTCGACCGTTCCGCAGCCTATGCGGCACGCTACCTCGCCAAGAACGTGGTGGCCGCCAAGCTCGCCGATCGCTGCACCATTCAGCTTTCCTATGCCATTGGCGTCGCCCAGCCGCTGTCGGTCTATGTCGACCTGCACGGCACCGGCAAGGTCGATGAGGCAAAGCTCGAGCAGGCGCTGCGCACCGTGATGGACCTGTCGCCGTCCGGCATCCGCCGTCACCTCGATCTCAACAAGCCGATTTACGCCAAGACGTCGTCTTATGGCCATTTCGGCCGCAAGGCCGGCCGCGACGGGTCCTTCTCCTGGGAAAAGACCGACCTCGCCAAGGCGCTCAAGGATGCACTCGCCGAAGCGTCCGCCGAAGCAGTCGCGGCCTAGCCGCGGCGTCCATGGATCCGAAAGACCGGCCAAGCCGTGCGACCGAAGCATTTTTCGGTCGCCGGCGCGGCAAGACCATCCGTCCGCAGCAGGCAGCGGCACTGGAAAGCGGCTTCAGCACCTACCGGCTCGATCTGACGGCTGGACCGCCGGCCGAATTGCGCAGCCTGTTCGAAGCCGATGTCCGCGCCATTCATCTCGAAATTGGTTTCGGCGGAGGCGAGCACCTGCTGCATCGGGCGACGGCGGCTCCTGAGACCGGTTTTGTCGGCGTCGAGCCTTTCGTCAACGGCATGGCCAAGCTGATGATGGCGGTCAGGGAACGGCCGCTTGCCAATCTTCGGGTCTATGACGACGACGCCACACGCCTGCTCGACTGGCTCCCGCAAGCCTCGCTCGACGGCATCGACCTGCTCTATCCCGATCCCTGGCCGAAGAAGAAACACTGGAAGCGCCGCTTCGTCAGTCCGGTCAATCTCGACCGTTTCGCGCGCGTGCTGAAGTCAGGCGGAAAATTCCGCTTTGCGTCCGATATCGACAGCTATGTGAACTGGACGCTGCTGCACTGCCGGGCACATGATGCGTTTGCGTGGCAGGCTGAAGAGGCAGCCGACTGGCAGCGGCCCTATGAGGGTTGGCCGGGTACCCGCTACGAGGCCAAGGCCATTCGCGAAGGCCGGCGGCCGGCCTATCTCACCTTCGTCCGAAGATAGGCATATTTCGTTAAGCATCGCGCATCGCGCGCTTTGCCTTCGACGAGGACCAAAGATGTCCTCGCCCTGCGGTCGCCGGTCTTAGAAGCGGCCGATCTTGTGGAAGGCGGCCGGATCCATGCCGAGATTGCGCAGATCGTGCGCGCGCGGCTTGCGGCCGGCTTCGACGGCGTGCGAAGCGGCGACGGCGCTGCCGAACACGGTGAAGAAATCGCCGATGGCCGAGAAAACCTTGCGGTTGGTCATGATTATGCCCTTTCGCCTGCTGCTATGCGTGATTGGATTTGTGCAGCGCAACATAGATAGGCGCGTATTGCCTGATATCACAGGGACGTCGCCGCATGGCCGCCATGCGCCCTGTGCAAGGCTGCCGCCGCCGGCAGTTTCGCCCGGCCCTGCATACGGACTTGAAACGACGGCCGCGATCGTCTATATCAAGCTCAAATTCTTGGTCGGTATGGCGAAGAGTGGGTCCACCCGGTCCCGCTCTTTTTTGTTACCTTCCGACCGCCAATGAAGCCACAGGAATCGAATGACGGCAACGGCAACCGACGGCGACGACCGCATCATCCGCGAAAGCGGCATCGATGCGCGCATCGCGCTGATCGTGCAGCCGGTGCTGCGTGCCATCGGCTTCCGCCTTGTCAGGGTGCATCTGACAGGCCAGAACGGGCTGACGCTGCAGATCATGGCCGAGCGCGAGGACGGCACCATGACCGTCGAGGATTGCGAAGAGGTCAGCCGGGCGGTGTCGCCTGCGCTCGATGTCGATGATCCGATCGAAAAGGCATATCATCTCGAAGTGTCGTCGCCGGGTATCGACCGGCCGCTGGTCCGTAAGTCGGATTTCGCGACCTGGACGGGTCATCTGGTGAAGATGGAAACCTCGGTCCTTGTCGCCGACCGCAAGCGCTTCAAGGGCAAGATCGCCGAGAGCGACGCGGACGGCGTGCTGATCGAGCGCGACAAGGCGGCCTATGGCGAACAGCCGACGGTGCGTGTGCCCTACGATGCGATTGCCGAAGCACGGCTGATCCTGACCGACGACCTTATCCGCGACGCACTGTCGAAGGACAACAGGGCGCGCAAGGAAGCTAAGAAGCGCCGCGGCGAACCCGAAGACGCGCCAGAGGGCGTAGAAGCGGGCGCGGAAGATGAAACCGAACAGGAAATGTGATTGGGCTGCCGGGCGCAAGGCTCGGCAACAAGCTCGGGAGAAAAACGATGGTTGTAAGCGCCAACAGGCTTGAACTGCTGCAGATCGCCGATGCGGTCGCGCGTGAAAAGTCGATCGACAAGTCGATCGTCATCGCCGCCATGGCCGATGCGATCCAGAAGGCGGCGCGCTCGCGCTATGGCCAGGAAACCAACATCCGTGCCGACATCAATCCGAATACCGGCGAGATGAAGCTGCAGCGGCTGATGGAGGTGGTCGAGAAGGTCGACGACTATGCGACGCAGATCGCCATTTCCTCGGCGCGCGAGCGCAATCCCGACGCCCAGCTCGGCGACTTCATTGCCGAACAGCTGCCGCCGATGGATTTCGGCCGCATCGCCGCCCAGTCGGCCAAGCAGGTCATCGTGCAGAAGGTGCGCGAGGCCGAGCGTGATCGCCAGTATGACGAGTACAAGGACCGCATCGGCGAGATCGTCAACGGCACCGTCAAGCGCGTTGAATACGGCAATGTCATCGTCGATCTCGGCCGCGGCGAGGCGATCATCCGCCGCGACGAGCTGATCCCGCGCGAAAACTACAAATATGGCGATCGCGTCCGCGCCTATGTCTATGACGTGCGCCGCGAGCAGCGCGGTCCGCAGATATTCCTGTCGCGCACCCATCCGCAGTTCATGGCGAAGCTGTTCACCATGGAAGTGCCGGAAATCTACGACGGCATCATCGAGATCAAGTCGGTCGCCCGCGATCCGGGTTCGCGCGCCAAGATCGCCGTCATCTCGCGTGACAGTTCCATCGATCCGGTCGGCGCCTGCGTCGGCATGCGCGGCAGCCGCGTTCAGGCAGTGGTCGGCGAATTGCAGGGCGAGAAGATCGACATCATTCCGTGGTCGCCTTCGGCCGCTTCCTTCATCGTCAACGCGCTGCAGCCGGCGGAAGTCGCCAAGGTCGTGCTCGACGAGGACGCCGAACGCATCGAGGTCGTGGTGCCGGACGACCAGCTGTCGCTGGCCATCGGCCGCCGCGGCCAGAACGTCCGGCTCGCCTCGCAGCTCACCGGCTGGGATATCGACATCCTGACCGAGCAGGAAGAGAGCGAGCGCCGCCAGAAGGAGTTCGTCGAACGCTCGGCTCTGTTCATGGATGCGCTCAACGTCGACGAGATGGTCGGCCAGGTGCTCGCCTCCGAAGGCTTCACCAGCGTCGAGGAAGTCGCCTATGTCGATGCTGACGAGATCGCGTCGATCGACGGCTTCGACGAGGACACCGCCTCGGAAATCCAGGCCCGCGCCCGCGAGTATCTGGAGAAGATCGAAGCCGAGCATGACGAGAAGCGCAGGGCTCTGGGCGTCAAGGACGAGCTGCGTGAGATTCCCGGCGTGACCACCGCCATGATGGTGACACTCGGCGAGGACGGCGTGAAGACGATCGAGGATTTCGCCGGCTATGCGGCCGATGACCTGACCGGCTGGAAGGAACGCAAGGACGGCGAGACGAAGGTGTTCCCCGGCGTGCTCGCCAGTCACGGCGTGTCGCGTGCCGATGCCGAGCAGATGGTTCTGGCCGCCCGCCTCAAGGCCGGCTGGATCACCGAAGACGAGCTTGCAGCCGAAGACGTGACGGCTGACGAAGCCGTTGGTGCGTGAGGTGAAACCGCATCGCACACAACCCGCCCTTGGACGAGATGAACGATCGCACTTGCATCGTCACGCGCAGACAAGCCGAACCGGATGAACTGATCCGTTTCGTCGTCGGCCCGGATTCGGCCGTCGTTCCGGATATCAAGAAAAACCTGCCCGGCCGCGGTTGCTGGGTGACCGCCGACCGCCTACATATCGACAAGGCGGCAGCGAAGAACCTGTTCGCTCGCGCCTTCAAGGCGCAGGTGACCGTGCCGACAGATCTCGGCGGCATGGTCGACGGGCTGCTTTCCAGATCCGCTCTGGGCATGCTCGGTCTTGCCCGCAAGGCAGGCGCGATCGCGCTCGGCGCCACCAAGGTCGAGAGCGCGGTGCGTGGTGGGCTGGCGCTTTTCGTGTTGCATGCGACCGAGGCGTCAGATGACGGCGTCCGCAAGATCAGCCAGGCGCGACGGGCAACCGTCCGCCTTGGCGGCCCCGCCATCCCTGCCTACAAACTTTTCTCCGAGGCCGAGTTGAGCTTGGCATTGGGGGGTACAAATGTGATACATGCTGCCGTTCTCGCGGGAGACGCGGGCAGGGCGGTCCAGAAGCGCATGGTTGCGCTCGACCGATATCGGGGCGGTTCCCCGGACGATCTGGCAATGCTTGCGGCCGTTGCTGACGAAGATGATGCCGCAGAGGATATGGAATGAACGATACGAAATCGGGCGACGACAAGACGTTGAGTGTTACGCCGAAGAAGACTTTGACGCTGAAGCGCCCCGGTACGGAACAGGGCACCGTGCGCCAGAGCTTCTCGCATGGCCGCACCAAGGCGGTCGTGGTCGAGACCAAGAAGCGCAAGTTCTCGCTGCCCGGTGACAAGCCGGAGCCGGCCGCTGCCCCGTCCGTCTTCACGCCGAAGCCGCCGGTCGCGGCAGCGCCCGTTGTGCAGGAGGCGCCCAAGGCGCCGCCGCCTCTGCCGCCGGTCGAACGCGGCGGCATGGTGCTGAACGAATTGTCGCGCAACGAGATGGAGGCGCGCCGCCGGGCCCTTGAGGGCTCGAAGGTGCGCGACGTTGAGGATCGCCAGCGCGCCATCGACGAGGCCAAGCGCCGCGCCGAGGATGAAGAGCGCCGCCGTCGCGAGCGCGAGGAATCCGCGCGCCGCCAGGCCGAGGAAGAAGCCCGGCTGCAGGCCGAAGCGGAGTCCCGCCGGCGTGCCGAGGAAGAGGCGCGCCGCCGCGCGCCGCTGGCTGCCGAACTGGCGACGGTCGACGACGAGGACGTCAAGCCGAAGCGCACCCGCGCCGGGGCGCCCGGGGGCCCGCCCGGGACCCCCGAAGTGGGGCGGGCCGCCAAACCGCCCCAGGGCGGATAAAATAGCCGCCCCCGCAAACAGACGCAGAAATA
>NZ_JBVVQD010000002.1:0-150826 GCF_055811755.1 Mesorhizobium sp. WSM4840 | reverse complement strand
GGGCGCCGGCGCCCGGGCGCCGGGGCGTGGGCGGCCCCCGCGCGCCCCCCCCCCCGCCCCCCCCCCCCCCCCCCCCCCCCCCCCCCCCCCCCCCCCCCCCCCCCGTCCGGTCACGCCCGAAGTGGCGCGTCCGGCCAAGCCGACCAAGGGCGAAGAAGATCGCCGCCGCGGCAAGCTGACGCTGAATGCCGCACTTTCCGATGAGGATGCGCGAGCGCGTTCGCTGTCGTCGATGCGTCGGCGCCAGGAGAAATTCAAGCGCGCGCTGCATAATGAACCGCGCGAGAAAGTCATGCGCGAAGTGATACTGCCCGAAACCATCACCATCCAGGAGCTGGCGCAGCGCATGTCCGAGCGCGCCGTCGATGTGGTCAAGTTCTTCATGAAACAGGGCCAGATCCTGAAGCCAGGCGACGTCATCGACGCCGACACGGCCGAGCTGGTCGCCACCGAATTCGGCCACACGGTTCGCCGCGTCGCCGAGTCCGACATCGAGGAAGGCCTGTTCAACATCGCCGATCGTCCCGAAGATCTCGAGCCGCGTCCGCCGGTGGTGACCATCATGGGCCATGTCGATCACGGCAAGACGTCGCTGCTCGATGCCATCCGCAATGCCAATGTCGTGTCCGGCGAGGCCGGCGGCATCACCCAGCATATCGGCGCCTATCAGGTCGAGAAGAACGGTCATAAGATCACCTTCATCGACACGCCCGGCCACGCCGCCTTCACGGCGATGCGCGCCCGCGGCGCCCAGGCGACCG
This sequence comes from Mesorhizobium sp. WSM4840, assembly GCF_055811755.1. Classification (NCBI taxonomy): domain Bacteria; kingdom Pseudomonadati; phylum Pseudomonadota; class Alphaproteobacteria; order Hyphomicrobiales; family Phyllobacteriaceae; genus Mesorhizobium; species Mesorhizobium sp. WSM4840. The sequence goes on along the minus strand of NZ_JBVVQD010000002.1, from coordinate 150,065 downwards.
ACATCGCCATCCTCGTGGTGGCGGCCGACGACAGCGTGATGCCGCAGACGATCGAATCGATCAGCCATGCCAAGGCGGCCGGCGTTCCGATCATTGTGGCGATCAACAAGATCGACAAGCATGATGCCGACCCGCAGAAGGTGCGTTCGGAACTGCTGCGCCACGAAGTCTTCGTCGAATCGATGGGCGGCGAGGTGCTGGACGTCGAAGTGTCGGCGACCAAGGGTACCAATCTCGACAAGCTGCTCGAAGCGATCCTGCTGCAGGCCGAAATCCTCGACCTGAAGGCCAATCCGGACCGCACCGCCGAGGGCGTCGTCATCGAAGCCCAGCTCGACAAGGGCCGCGGCCCCGTCGCCACCGTGCTGGTCCAGACCGGCACCCTGATGCCTGGCGATATCCTCGTTGCCGGCAACGAATGGGGCCGGGTGCGCGCGCTGGTCAACGACCGCGGCGGGCAGATCAAGGAAGCGCCGCCGGCGATGCCGGTCGAGGTGCTCGGTCTGCAGGGAACCCCACAGGCCGGCGACCGCTTCGCCGTGGTCAACAACGAAGCCCGCGCCCGCGAGATCACCGAATACCGCCAGCGTCTGGCGCGTGAGAAGGCGGTGGCCAAGCATGCCGGCCAGCGTGGCTCGCTCGAACAGATGATGTCGCAACTGCAGACGAGCGGGCTGAAGGAATTCCCGCTGGTCATCAAGGGCGACGTGCAGGGCTCGATCGAGGCGATCAGCGCGGCCCTGGACAAGCTCGGCACCGACGAGGTGCGTGCGCGCATCGTCCATGCGGGCGCCGGCGGCATCACCGAAAGCGATGTGTCGCTGGCGGAAACCTCGGGTGCCGCGATCATCGGCTTCAACGTCCGCGCCAATGTGCAGGCGCGTGCTGCTGCCGCGGCGGCAGGCATCGAGATCCGCTACTACTCGATCATCTACAACCTCGTGGATGACGTGAAGGCGGCGCTCTCCGGCCTGCTTTCGCCGGAGCGTCGCGAGACCTTCATCGGCAATGCGGAGATCCTCGAGATCTTCGACATCACCAAGGTCGGCAAGATCGCCGGCTGCCGTGTCACCGAAGGCAAGGTCGAGCGCGGTGCGGGCGTTCGCCTGATCCGCGACAACGTCGTCATCCACGAAGGCACGCTGAAGACCCTGAAGCGCTTCAAGGACGAAGTCGCGGAAGTCCCGGGCGGCCAGGAATGCGGCATGGCCTTCCAGAACTACGAAGACATGCGCGTCGGCGACGTCATCGAGTGCTTCCGCGTCGAGATGGTGACCAGGACGCTCTGAGTTTCGAGCAACTTGAGTTCGAGCATCTACTGAGACCGGCGGTGGTCGAAAGGCTGCCGCCCAAAGCATATGAGACATGCGGCGCGGTCCCATCCCGTGCCTCACGATTTCAGGATAGAGAAAAATGCCCCGTTCAACCACGTCAGGTCCATCCCAGCGCATGCTTCGCGTCGGCGAGCAGGTGCGCCATGCGCTGTCGGAAACCTTGCAACGCGGCGAGATCATCGATCCGCTGGTCGAGAACGCCGTGGTTTCGGTCTCGGAGGTGCGCATGTCGCCCGATCTGAAGATCGCCACCGCCTTCGTCTCGCCGCTCGGCGCTGGCGATGCCGATGCGGTGGTCGAAGCGCTCAACAAGCATGCGAAATTCATCCGCGGCCGCGTTTCCGGCGCGCTCCGGCAGATGAAGTACATGCCGGAATTCCGCTTCCGGCTCGACACCAGCTACGACAATTTCCAGAAGATCAACGAATTGTTGCACTCGCCCGAAGTGGCGCGCGATCTCGGCCCCGGCGACCAGAATAAACACAACGACAAGGACGAAGAATAGTGGCGCGTCGCGGCAAGAAGAAGGGCCGGCCGATCTCCGGCTGGCTGGTGCTGGACAAGCCCGTCGGCATGGGCTCGACCGAAGCCGTCTCCAAGATCAAATGGTTGTTCCAGGCGGAAAAGGCCGGCCATGCTGGCACGCTCGACCCGCTCGCTTCCGGCATGCTGCCGATTGCGCTCGGCGAAGCGACCAAGACCGTGCCCTATGTCCAGGATGGCGCCAAGGTCTACCGCTTCACGGTTGCCTGGGGTGAGGAGCGTTCGACCGATGACCTCGAAGGGCCGGTGACGAAAAGCTCCGACCAGCGTCCGGCAGAAGCCGATGTGCTTTTGCTGATGCCGAAATACACCGGCATCATCATGCAGACACCGCCGCAATTTTCGGCCATCAAGATCGCAGGCGAGCGCGCCTATGACCTTGCCCGCGACGGCGCGACGGTCGACATCCCGGCGCGGGAGGTCGAGATCGGCCGTCTCGACCTGATTGAGCACAGTGCGGATCGCACCATTTTCGAGGTCGAATGCGGTAAGGGCACCTATGTGCGCTCGCTGGCCCGCGACATGGGCCGCGACCTCGGCTGTTTCGGTCATATCGCCGAACTGCGCCGGATCGAGGTCGAGCCGTTCACGCAGGAAGACTTCGTCACCATCGCCGAGCTGGAAGCCGCTCGATTCGGCGAACAGGGCGATGAACGTTCGGATTCAGCGGACACGGTGCCGGTCGATTTCGACGCCATCGATGCGCTTCTGGTCGACACATCGGCCGCGCTCGACTGCCTGCCGCAAATCGCGATCAGCGACGACGCTGCAACAAAAATCCGCCTCGGCAATCCGGTCATCATCCGTGGCCGCGACGCGCCGGTGGAAGCCGAGGAAGCCTGCGCTACGGCGCGCGGCAAGCTGGTCGCCATCGGCGCCGTCGAACAAGGCATGTTCAAGCCGAAGCGGGTCTTTGCCGGGTGAGTCCCGTCGTCTAATCTCGATCAGACGTAACATCCGAGGGGCACATGGCAAAGGCCGAGACGATCAAGAAGCGGGCGCCGGTGACAGCGCGGCGGCCGCCGGTCGGCGCATCACCGGGCACGCTGATCGCCGACCCCGCGGCGCGGCGCAGCGAACTGCGACTGACGCTGATGTCGCCCGACAAATTCGAGACAATCGAAAATGCCAGCATCGACGACGTCAACGCTCATTGCGACACATGGCCGGTCATTTGGCTCGATTGTACCGGTCTCGCCAACATCCCGCTGATCGAGGAGATCGGCCGGATTTTCAGCCTGCATCCGCTGGCGCTGGAAGACGTCGTCAACACCGGCCAGCGGCCGAAGGTGGATTTCTTCGAGGACCATGCCTTCGTCGTCGTCAGGATGATCGACGATGTCACCGCGCATCGTTACGAGCAGATCGCGGTCTTCTTCGGCAGAAACTTCGTCGTCACCTTCCAGGAGCGCGAAGGCGATCCGTTCGATCCCGTGCGCAAGCGCATCGAAAGCTCAATGCCCAACCGGCTGCGCGCACGCGGCGCTGACTACCTCGCCTATGCGGTGATCGACGCCATCGTCGACAGCTATTTCCCGCCGATCGAGACTGCCGGCGAATTGGTCGACAGCATCGAGGATCAGATGCTGCGCGCGGCGGACAAGCACCAGATGCGGCGGCTTCACGAGTTGCGGCGCGACGCCAATGTGCTGAAGGGGGTGCTTTGGCCGATGCGCGATGCGCTGGCGACGCTGATCCGCAACGACGTGCCCTATGTGAAGCCCGAGACCAAGATCTTCCTCAACGACACGCTCGATCACTCGCTTCGGCTCATCGAACTGGTCGAAACCCAGCGCGACATGCTGACCGGTCTGATCGAGATGCATCTGTCGCTGAGCCAGGCGCGCACCAGCGATGTCATCAGCTATCTGACGATCGTCTCGGTGATCTTCATCCCGCTCACCTTTCTCGCTGGCGTGTGGGGCATGAACTTCGATCCCGAAACCTCGCCATGGAACATGCCGGAGCTGAAGGCCCAATACGGATATCCGGCGGCGCTCGTGTTCATGGCCGTTGTCGCGCTCGGGCTTGTTGCCTTCTTCAGATGGAAGAAATGGCTTTAGCCGAAGGGAAATCTTCGTTTGTGCAGGAAAAAGCCGGCTTGTGAATTGGGCTGGTGTTTTTGCCTGAATTGCACTATATGCGCCGCAGCATCGTGCAATGACACGTTGCTTGTACCGGCCCCTGCTGGACGACATCCCGGCCGAGGGCGTCCCGTTTCCTCAAACAGATAAGGAAAAACACGATGTCGATTACTGCCGAGCGCAAGAAGGAATTGATGGGTGAATTCGCAACCGCCAAGGGCGATACCGGGTCCCCGGAAGTCCAGGTGGCCATCCTTTCCGAGCGCATCAAGAACCTGACCGACCATTTCAAGGACCACAAGAAGGATAACCATTCCCGCCGTGGTCTGCTCGCTCTCGTCTCCCAGCGCCGCAGCCTGCTTGATTATCTCAAGCGCAAGGATGACGCGCGCTATCAGACGCTGATCGAGAAGCTCGGTCTGCGCCGTTGACGAATTGACCGGCGGGTTCTTTCGAGGGCCCGCCGGTCGCGCATTGGAGCAGGTCCATTGCTCTAATGAAGGAAGTAGAGCGCCGCGCATCGATCTGGACGCGCACATTAGGACGCTCTGAAACTTTGAATTTGCGCAAGGCATTTTCCGAGAGCCGCGGTTTTCGGGGTCATGCGCAAGGCCAGTCGGATCGATTGGCCAGACCCGGTTTCGAGATAGCACAGGGCCATTCGAAACCGCCCATGGACGGTCATGGGGCAGGATTGCAGGACGCTCGCCCGGCACCGCGCCGGATTTACCCGAGCTTCCCGTTGTCTTGCCCGTGGCTGCCCGAGAAACGAAGCCAAGGGAAAGGGGCACTCGCGCACGGTGAAACGGCGCGGCCCTTTCCGCATATGAAGGACAAGACATGTTCAATCACCACAAAGTGGAAATCGAATGGGGCGGCCGTCCGCTCATCCTCGAAACCGGCAAGATTGCGCGCCAGGCTGACGGCGCGGTGCTTGCCACCTACGGCGAAACCAAGGTTCTCGCCACCGTCGTTTCGATGAAGGAACCGAAGCCCGGCCTCGATTTCTTCCCGCTGACCGTCAACTATCAGGAAAAGACCTATGCCGCCGGCAAGATCCCGGGCGGCTATTTCAAGCGCGAAGGTCGTCCGAGCGAAAAGGAAACGCTGGTTTCCCGCCTTATCGACCGTCCGATCCGCCCGCTCTTCGCTGACGGTTACAAGAACGACACGCAGATCGTTGTCACCGTCGTCCAGCATGATCTCGAAAACGACCCGGACATCCTGTCGATCGTCGCCACCTCGGCGGCCTTGACGCTGTCCGGCGTTCCTTTCATGGGTCCGATCGGCGGCGCCCGCGTCGGTTACATCAACGGCGAATATGTGCTCAATCCGCATGTCGACGAGATGCAGGAATCCAAGCTTGACCTGATCGTCGCCGGCACCTCCGACGCCGTGCTGATGGTCGAGTCCGAAGCCAAGGAACTCGGCGAGGACCTGATGCTCGGCGCCGTTATGTTCGGCCATCGCGGCTTCCAGCCGGTGATCGACGCGATCATCAAGCTGGCCGAGGTCGCCGCCAAGGATCCGCGCGATTTCACCGCGCCGGACTATTCGGCGCTTGAAGCGGAGATGCTGAAGATCGTCGAAGGCGAGCTTCGCGATGCCTACAAGATCACCGACAAGCAGAAGCGCTATGCCGCCGTCGACGCCGTAAAGGCGAAGGTCAAGGCTGCGTTCGCACCCGCCGAAGGCGAGGAAGCAAAATACACGTCCGAACAGATCGGCACCGTGTTCAAGGAGCTCCAGGCCAAGGTCGTGCGCTGGAACATCCTCGACACCGGTTCGCGCATCGACGGCCGCGATCTGAAGACGGTCCGCAAGATCGTCTCCGAAGTCGGCGTCCTGCCGCGTACCCACGGCTCGGCGCTGTTCACCCGCGGCGAGACCCAGGCGCTGGTCGTCGCCACGCTCGGCACCGGCGAGGACGAGCAGTATGTCGATTCGCTGACTGGCATGTACAAGGAGAAGTTCCTCCTTCACTACAACTTCCCTCCCTATTCGGTCGGCGAAACCGGTCGCATGGGTTCGCCCGGCCGCCGCGAAATCGGTCACGGCAAGCTGGCCTGGCGCGCGATTCGCCCGATGCTGCCGACATCAGACCAGTTCCCCTACACGCTTCGCGTCGTCTCGGAGATCACCGAGTCTAACGGTTCGTCGTCGATGGCCACCGTCTGCGGCACCTCGCTGGCGCTGATGGATGCCGGTGTTCCGCTGGCCAAGCCGGTCGCCGGCATTGCCATGGGTCTCATCAAGGAAGGCGAGCGCTTCGCGGTGCTCTCCGACATTCTCGGCGACGAGGATCATCTCGGCGACATGGACTTCAAGGTTGCCGGCACCGCCAACGGCATCACCTCGCTGCAGATGGACATCAAGATCGAGGGCATCACCGAGGAGATCATGAAGATCGCGCTGGACCAGGCCAAGGACGGCCGCCAGCATATCCTCGGTGAAATGGGCCATGCGCTGTCCGGCGCGCGTGCCGAACTCGGCGAATTCGCGCCGCGCATCGAGGTCATGCACATCCCGACCGACAAGATCCGCGACGTGATCGGCTCGGGCGGCAAGGTCATCCGCGAGATCGTCGAAAAGACCGGCGCCAAGATCAACATCGAGGACGACGGCACGGTCAAGATCGCTTCGTCCAATGCCAAGGAGATCGAGGCGGCGAAGAAGTGGATCCACACCATCGTCGCCGAGCCGGAAGTCGGCGAAATCTACGAGGGCACGGTCGTCAAGACCGCCGACTTCGGCGCTTTCGTCAACTTCTTCGGTCCGCGTGACGGCCTCGTCCACATCTCGCAGCTCGCTACCGATCGCGTCGCCAAGACCTCCGACGTCGTCAAGGAAGGCGACAAGGTCTGGGTCAAGCTGATGGGCTTCGACGAACGCGGCAAGGTCCGCCTGTCGATGAAGGTCGTCGACCAGGCCACGGGCAAGGAAATCGTCCGCGACAAGAAGGCCGAAGGCGAAGAAGACGCCGCCTGAGCGATTTAGAGCGACGTGCGTCCAAAATGGACGCACATAGTACGCTCTAAGGCTTTGAATGTTCGCATCGTGCTTTCCGAAATCGATTCCGATTCGGGCCGATGCGAAGCGATACAATCGAAACGGGCGCGCCGACAGGTCGCGCCCGTTTTCATTTTCTAGACAAGCCAGCTGCATTTCGAGATCGAAGAATGTCCGCCGAGCCGCTGAAGACACTGTTCCATCCGTTCGAGGCCGAGGCTGTCTCCCTGCCGCGTAAGGGCGAGCGTGTCCTCTTTCTCGGCGCTGAACCGGGTTTCCCCCTGCCCGCAGGCTTCGATGCGGCACTGCATCTGGTGCAAGGCTTCCGCCCGCATTTTCGCACGCTGCAGGGGTCGGGCTTCACGGTCACGCCGCGGCTGGAAGGCGAAGGTTTCGATGCGGCCCTGGTGCTTGCCGGCCGTCATCGCGGGCGAAACGAATTGCGCATCGCTGAGGCGATTGAGCGTGTGAGGCCGGGCCGATCGATTATCGTCGCCGGCGCCAAGGACGATGGTATTGCCAGCCTGCGCAAGCGCATCGGCGAGCTTGTGCCGCTCGACGGCCATTTGCCGAAACATCACGGCATCGCTTTCTGGTTCCATCGACCTGCCGATGCTGCGGTCGCGGCAGCGCTTCGCGCCGCCAATCCAACCCTTCTGCTCGAGGCCCGGTTCCGCACCGCGCCAGGCATGTTCTCTTTCGACAAGATCGATACAGGTTCGAAATTGCTGGTCGACAATCTGCCCGGGGACCTGCGTGGCAGCGTTGCCGATTTCTGTGCCGGCTGGGGCTATGTGGCGGCCGAGGTCGCCGCCTGCTCACCTGGCATATCGGCGCTCGATCTCTACGAGGCCGAGTTCGATGCGCTGGAGGCGGCGAAAGGCAATATCGGCAATACAGCGGCGGAACCAGGTTTCTTCTGGATCGATCTTTTGAGCGAGCCGGTCGAGCGGCGCTATGACGCCATCGTCATGAACCCGCCCTTCCATCGCAGCCGGGCGGCCGAGCCGGAGATCGGTGCCGGCATGATCCGCGCCGCGGCAAAGGCGCTGAAGCCGGGTGGGCGGCTGTTCATGGTGGCGAACCGTCAGCTTCCCTACGAGCCGGTGCTGGCGGCCGCCTTCTCCAGCCATGCCGAGATCGCCCGCGACGGCATGTTCAAGGTTCTCGCGGCGCGCCGCTGAACGCGGAGTTCAGTGCAGATCGGCAAGGCGCCGTATCTATGGCCGCGCTCTTCGACCATCGTTCCAGTCTGCTTGCCGGCAAGGCCGTCGCATTTTTACGGGCCGAATTAATCTCGTACGTTGTCGGTCCGCTTCAGCTCGTCGAGCGCCGGCATCGAGACGATGTGGTAGCCGGAATCGACATAGTGGATTTCGCCGGTGACGCCTGACGACAGGTCGGACAGGAGGTAGACCGCGGAACCGCCGACTTCGTCGATGGTCACCGTACGGCGCAGCGGCGAGTTGCGCTGCTGGTAGGAAAACATGTGGCGTGCATCGGAAATCCCGGCGCCCGCCAATGTCCGCACCGGTCCCGCGGATATGCCGTTCACCCTAATGCCGCGCGGGCCGTAGTCGTTGGCGAGATAGCGGACGCTGGCTTCCAGCCCGGCCTTGGCGACGCCCATGACGTTGTAGTTCGGCATGACACGAACGGAACCGGCATAGGTCAGCGTGATCATCGAGCCGCTGTCCTTCATCAGCGCGGCGGCATGACGGGCGACCTCGGTGAAGGAGTAGCAGGAGATGACCATTGTGCGGACGAAATTATCGCGGCTGGTGTCGGCGTAAAGGCCCTTCAGCTCGTTCTTGTCGGAAAAGCCGATGGCGTGGACGACGAAGTCCAGCCCTCCCCAGGCCTCGCCCAAGGTCTCGAAGGTAGCGGCAACCGATGCGCTGTCCTCGACGTCGCAAGGCACGACCAGCGAGGAGCCGAGTTTGTCGGCAAGCGGCTTGACCCGGCGCCCAAAGGCTTCGCCCTGATAGGTGAAGGCGAGTTCTGCCCCATGTTCGGACAGTTTTCGGGCGATGCCCCAGGCGATCGAATGGTCGTTGGCGACACCCATGACAAGCCCACGCTTGCCTTTCATCAATCCGTCCATGGTCGGCAATCCTTATGCGGAATAGCGCTGGAAAATCAGCGTTGCGTTGGTGCCGCCGAAACCGAACGAGTTGGACAAAACGGTGTCGATCCTGGCATCGTCGATGCGCTCTCGCACGATGGGCATGCCCTCGAATTCCGGATCGAGCTGCTCGATGTGGGCGCTCTCGCCGATGAAGCCGCCTTGCATCATCAGGATCGAGTAGATCGATTCCTGCACGCCGGCCGCACCCAGCGAATGGCCGGTCAGTGATTTCGTCGAGGTGATGAAAGGCATCTTGTCGCCGAACACCTCGCGGATTGCGCCCATTTCCCTGGAGTCGCCGACCGGCGTCGAGGTGCCGTGCGTGTTGATGTAGTCGACCGGCGAAGAAACGGTCGCCAGCGCCTGCCGCATGCAGCGCACCGCGCCTTCGCCCGAGGGCGCCACCATGTCGTAGCCGTCGGAGGTCGCGCCATAGCCGACGACCTCGGCGTAGATCTTTGCGCCGCGCGCCTTGGCGTGCTCGAGCTCTTCCAGCACCAGCACTCCGGCGCCGCCGGCAATGACGAAGCCGTCACGATCGACGTCATAGGCGCGCGAGGCGGCCGATGCCCGGTCGTTGAACTTGGAGGACATGGCGCCCATCGCGTCGAACAGGTCCGACATCGTCCAGTCGAGATCCTCATGGCCGCCGGCAAAGACCATGTCCTGCTTGCCCCACTGGATCAGTTCGTAGCCATTGCCGATGCAATGGGCCGAGGTCGAGCAGGCCGAAGAGATCGAATAGTTGACGCCATGGATCTTGAACCAGGTTGCGAGCGTCGCCGAAGCGGTCGACGACATCGCCTTCGGCACCGCAAACGGACCAATGCGCTTGGGGCTGCCGTTTTTGAGCGTGGTTTCAGCGGCTTCGACGATGGTTCGGGTCGACGGTCCGCCCGATCCCATGACGATGCCGGTGCGCTCATTGGTGATGTCGTTCTCGCCCAGTCCAGCGTCCACGATAGCCTGGTCCATGGCGACATGGTTCCAGGCCGCGCCTTGCGACAGGAAGCGCATGGCGCGACGATCGATCAGCGCGGAAGGGTCGAGCGTCGGCGCCCCCCAGACCTGGCAGCGGAAGCCGTGTTCGGCGAAGGAATCGGAGAAGCTGATGCCGGATCTGGCATCGTGGAGCGAGGCCTGCACCTCGTTGGCATTGTTGCCGATCGACGACACGATACCGAGGCCCGTCACTACGACCCGTCTCATTCGCAACTCCTTCCAGCGCATGAACCCGAAACCTGTCGGACCAGGATCATGCGCAAATTAAAGTTCTACAGCTTCCTTGCGCGTCCCGCGGACTCGCGGCGCTGTGAAGGCGCCGGTTAGGCGGCGGCCGATTGCTTGGACAGACCCACCTTGAGATCCGTTGCTGCGTATATGGGTTCGCCATCCGCCTTCAGCCAGCCATCGGCGATTCCAAGCACCAGCCGGCCGCGCATCACGCGCTTGAAGTCTACGCCATATTCCACCTTCTTGACCGACGGCGTCACCATGCCTTTGAATTTCACTTCGCCGGTCGACAGTGCCATGCCCTTGCCCGGCTCGCCGAGCCAGCCGAGATAGAAGCCCGTCAGTTGCCACATGGCGTCGAGGCCCAGGCACCCCGGCATGATCGGATTGCCGATGAAATGGCAGGCGAAAAACCACAGGTCCGGCTTGATGTCGAATTCGGCGCGGATGAAGCCCTTGTCGAAGGCACCGCCCGTCTCGCTGATTTCGGTGATGCGATCGAACATCAGCATCGGCGGATAGGGGAGCTGGGCGTTTCCAGGTCCGAACAGCTCGCCGCGGGCGCAGGCAAGCAGTTCCTCGTAATCGTAGCTGGATTTCGAAACCGCCATCAATCTCCGTCCCCAATAATCGTCCGGGCGGTAGCGCGCCCTTGTCGTTGGTTTCCTAACACAATCTATTTCAGGCCGGAAACCGGCGTTTGCGCTTAACCCGCCCGTCTGCCTGGGTCAATGCGCGCTATTGATCGTATTCGGGCGACAGAATATATGTCGGGGGGTGTCCAGTTTCGGTCAATATTCGTTTTTTGCCATTCTGGGCATATCTTGAGGCGAAACTTTGAGCTTGGACGGATAGATGGATCTGGGCTGCCGGAAGGAAAATGTCTCTGTGGACAAGCGGGTTCGCGAAGCTGGCCTGAGGCCGACGCGTCAGCGCATTGCGCTGGCCGATCTGCTTTTTGCCAAAGGCGACCGCCATCTGTCGGCCGAGGAACTGCACGAGGAGGCGATCACCGCCGGCGTGCCGGTTTCGCTTGCCACCGTCTACAACGCTCTTCATCAATTCACCCAGGCGGGCCTTCTGCGCATCCTGGCAGTCGAGGGGTCGAAGACCTACTTCGACACCAACACCTCCGATCACCATCATTTCTACATTGAAGGCGAAAACAGGATCTTCGATATCCCCAGCGGTCCTGTCACGGTTTCCAACCTGCCGGAGCCGCCGGAAGGCATGGAGATCGCCAATGTCGACATCGTGGTGAGGCTGCGCCCCAAACGCTCCGATTGATCCGCGCTTCATAAGGCCGCGAGATACCGTCTCGCCTGTATCGGCCTCTAGACCGTGATTCCGACCGACAAGATGAGGTCAGTTCTTGACCCGTTCGCCCGGATAAGCGCCCCAGACAAGCGACTGGGCGAGCCAGCCGGTGTGGCCGTTGAAGGTCATCTCGCACCACTGGCCGTCACAGGACTTGATCGTGCCCATGGCGCCCGGCTCGATGATCGCGACGATGCTGGCATCCTTTTCCGGGTCGTCGAGAAGGTTGACTCGGGCATCTTTGCCCCGCTGCCAGGGAGCCACGATCGCCGTACGGCGGCCTGAAAGCAGCGACTGGTTGATCCAGCCTTCCGAGCCGTCGGCATCGCGCACACGACGCCAGGTGTCGAATTCCTGAATGATCTCCATCGGCAGGCCGGGCTTCATATACATCCAGTCGACGGAATAGTTGACGCCTGGTCCGACGCGGGAGTTGACGCGGCCCGCTTTCAGGCTGACGAAACGCGGCAGCGGCAGGCCGCTCGGGCCGAGCGTTGTGCTCTGGGCGGGTGCTGCCGCATTCTGTGCCGCCACATGCGAGGAATGAAGGAGAGCGCCGAGAAATGCTGCGCTGAGGGCCAGACGGAGCGACGCGAAACCAGACACTTTCATTCCTTTCGGCGCCGGCTCATCGGCCTTGGCGCCCCTTTTTCTTTGTCTTCGGCGGAACCTCTTGTTACATGAAGAACTGGCACCGCGACCGGCCCGCAGTTTCGCCTGTCTTGGTTAAAGAGGTCTCAACGAGGTCGGGTTCGAGGAAACAATGGTAGGCAGAAAAAGGCCCCTCGTCGTCATCACGCGCAAGCTGCCCGACCCGGTCGAGACCCGCATGCGTGAGCTGTTCGACGCCCGGCTGAATGTCGAAGACAGGCCGATGACGCAGCCGGAACTGGTCGCGGCGGTCAAGGAAGCCGACGTGCTGGTGCCGACCATAACCGATCAAATCGACGCGGCGCTGATCGCTCAGGCTGGCGACAACCTCAAGCTGATCGCCAATTTCGGTAACGGCGTCGACAAGATCGACGTGTCAGCAGCAGCGAAGAAGGGCATTACCGTCACCAATACGCCGAACGTGCTGACCGAAGATACGGCCGACATGACCATGGCGCTGATGCTGGCGGTGCCGCGGCGGCTTGCGGAAGGCGCCAATGTGCTGACCGGCGACAAGAAATGGGCCGGCTGGTCGCCAACCTGGATGCTCGGCCGGCGTATCTGGGGCAAACGCCTCGGCATTGTCGGCATGGGCCGCATCGGCACCGCTGTCGCCCGACGGGCCAAGGCCTTTGGCCTGTCGATCCACTATCACAACCGCCATCGCGTGCTGCCGGCAGTCGAGGACGAGCTGGAGGCGACCTACTGGGAGAGCCTCGACCAGATGCTTGCCCGCATGGACATCATATCGGTCAATTGTCCGTCGACGCCGGCGACCTTCCACCTGCTTTCGGCGCGGCGGCTGGCGCTTCTGCAACCGTCCGCTTACATCGTCAACACAGCGCGCGGCGACATCATCGACGAGGACTCTCTGGTCAAGCTGATCCAGGACGGCAAGATCGCCGGCGCCGGCCTCGATGTCTACGAGCATGAGCCGGCGCTGAACAGCAAATTGCTAAAGCTCGCCGCCAAGGGCAAGGTCGTGTTGTTGCCGCACATGGGGTCGGCGACGCTCGAAGGCCGGATCGACATGGGCGAGAAGGTGATCATCAACATCCGCGCCTTCTTCGATGGCCACCGTCCACCGGATCGCGTACTGCCACTGCGGACGTGATGCCATCTTAAGTTAGCGTAGGCTTACGAGATCACCTTGCGCATGGTAATCGAGGTCGGACGGTCATTGCCCTTGTGCGCTGTCCGTTCCGTTTCGCGAAAGCCGAGCCGGGCAAAGGCCGCGTGATTCCCAGTCAGTTCGATCCGCGTCTGAAGCTCGATCGCAGGCTTGCTGCGGTTGCGGGCGAGATCCTCGACAGCTTGCTTCAGCTGCCTGGCAATGCCCTGTCCCTGAAAGTCCGGTTCGACCGCGAGCTTTCCGATGTAATGCATGTCGCGCAAAAGTGTGCAGCGGTTTTGCGATAACGACATGCATAAAACAACAACCTAAAGCGCGTCGCATGAGGCCGGTCAAACGCGACGCGCTTTAGAAATCGTTGGCCCGCTCCAGAACAAAAACGCAGCCGACGGTCCTGCCGTCCTTCAGCGCCGCAAAGCCCGCCTCTTGCCGGGCCTTGTCCCGGAGATTTTCGACCGTGAGCCGATGCGCCGAGGATGGCGGAGCGATGACACCGTCCATAGCGGCGAAGGCGCGCATGATCAGCGCCAGCACCTCGTCCCAACGGTCGAAATCGGCCGGAAGCTGCTCGACGGAAACCAGGCTCAAGGTCTAGTTTCTCTTGTAGCGGATCGTGTCGAAGCGCGCTGTCAACGCATCGTAAAGCAGCAGCCGGCCGACCAGCGGCTCGCCAATGCCGGCGATCAGCTTGATCGCCTCCATAGCCTGCAGCGTGCCGACGACACCGGTCAGCACGCCGAGTACGCCGGCCACAGCGCAGGATGGCACCAGGCCGGGTGGCGGCGGTTCCGGAAAAAGATCGCGATAGCTTGGATTCGGCCTGCCGTCCGCGCCGGCTTCGAACGGTTTCAGCACGGTCACCGAGCCGTCGAAGCGGCCGACGGCGGCATGTACCAGCGGCCGCTTTTCCGCGGCGCAGGCGTCGGCCGCGGCATAACGTGTTTCGAAATTGTCGGAACCGTCGACGACGATGTCATAACGGGCGACGAGGGCAGGCGCGTTGTCCGCCTTCAGCCTGAGATTGTGCAGTTCCACGGCGACGTTGGGATTGATGCGGGCGATGGCCGCTTTGGCACTGTCGGTTTTCGCCATGCCGACAGTGTCGGTGCCGTGGATCACCTGTCTTTGCAGGTTCGACAGCGAGACGCTGTCGTCGTCGACGATGCCGAGTGTGCCGACGCCGGCTGCGGCAAGATATTCAAGCACCGGCGCTCCCAGGCCGCCGGCGCCGATGACCAGGACTCGAGCCCGCTTCAGTCGCTGCTGGCCGGCGCCGCCGATCTCGGGTAGCACGATGTGGCGGGCGTAGCGTTCGAGTTCTTCGTTAGTGAGCGCGGTGGTGATCATCGCCCGACCATATATGCATGTCGCGCAAAAGTGTGCAGCGGTTTTGCGATGACGACATGCATAAAACAACAACCTAAAGCGCGTCGCATGAGGCCGGTCGAACGCGACGCGCTTTAGCGGGAGAAAAACCTTGTCAGGCGCCAATGCAGGGCGCCAAAAAGCCTGCCCTCGGGCTCGGCCATCGGGGTGCGAAGCAGTTTTGGGATAACGATATCAAGGAAGTCAAATGGTTGGCCCGACCGTGCCGTGATCGACGGTCAGGAACTGCGCGCGTCCCTTGAGACTGGAAAACAGCGCCGCATCGGTCCCGGTCATGAAAGCCTGGCAATTCAGCTCTTCCAGGATCGAGAACAGCGCGGCGCGCCGGCCGCTGTCGAGATGGGCAGCGATCTCGTCGAGCAGCAGGATCGGCGTCATGCCCGACATCTCGCCGGTGAGCCGGGCATGCGACAAGACCATGCCGACCAGCAACGCCTTCTGCTCGCCGGTCGAACAGAGTTCGGCCGGCATCGCCTTGGGCCGGTGCCGCACCACGAGGTCCGAACGGTGCGGGCCGTCGAGCGTGCGCCCGGCGGCGCGGTCGCGATCGCGGCCTTCGGCAAGCGCTTGGCGGAACCGCTCCTCGACATCGACAGCCGCGGAGGTGCCGACTTCGCTTTCCAGCGCGCCGGACAGGCCGATGTCGGCTTGCGGAAACGGACCGGCGCTTGGCAGCCTGTCGATCATGGCGGCGAGCAGGCGCACCAGTTCGGCACGCGCCGCGGCAATCGCCACACCGGTTTCGGCCATTTGCGTCTCGATCGCATCGAACCAGGCGCCGTCACGCGAGCCTTCGGCGAGCAGCCGATTGCGGCCGCGCATCGCTTTTTCGTAGTCGAGCGCGCGCTGGCCGTGGCCGGGATCGATCGCCAGGACCTGCCTGTCGAGAAAGCGCCGGCGGTCTGCGGCCGGCCCGGTGAACAATGCATCCATCGGCGGTGTCAGCCAGACGACGCGCAGCCATTCCAGCATGTCCTCCGCCGAGCGCACTGCCGCGCCATTGATCCGCACCCGCCGGCCGCTCTCGCCGGCGGCATCGCCGCCTGCAATGCCGGTGCCGATCTCGACCGGTCCGTCCGGCCCATCGAGCCGGGCATGGATGGCAAAGCCGCCGTCGCCGCCTTCACGCGGCACGTCGGCATAAGGTGCACGGCGCAGGCCGCGACCCGGTGTCAGCAGGGAAATCGCTTCCAGCAGGTTGGTTTTGCCGGCGCCATTGTCGCCGGAAAAAACCACGGCGCCGGGGTCGAGGCCGATCGACAGCGTTGCGTAATTGCGGAAATTCGTAAGTGACAGCTTACTTATATGAGTCTGCTGATCGTGCTCAGGCTGCTTCGCAACTCCGGTCATGACAGCAAGATGGCCTCGTTCCGGCCTATACCCGCATCGGCATCAGCACGTAGAGCGTGGTTTCGTCGGCCATGTCGTGGATCAGCGTTGGCGAACCGGCGTCCGCCAGCATGAATTTTGCCTCAGTGCCGGTCAACTGGGCGGCGACGTCGAGCAGATATCTGGCGTTGAAGCCGATTTCGATCGCATCGGACGAATAGTCTGCGGCGAGTTCCTCGGTGGCGCTGCCCGAATCCGGATTGTTGACCGCAAGCGTGACCTGGCCTTCTCCAATCGAAAGCTTCACCGCCCGGCCGCGTTCGGACGAAATGGTCGAGACGCGGTCGACGGCGGCGGCGAAACTCTGGCGGTCGATGATCAGCTTCTTGTCGTTGCCGGTGGGGATGACCCGCTGATAGTCCGGGAAGGTGCCGTCGATCAGCTTCGAGGTCAAAACGACACTGCCGATGGTGAAACGGATCTTGGTGTCGGACAATTCGGTGGTCACGGCGACGTCCGGGTCGTCGACAAGCTTCTGCAGTTCGCTGACCGTCTTGCGCGGAATGATGATGCCCGGCATGCCTTCGGATCCTGCCGGCGCGTCGATCTCGGCGCGCGCCAGCCGATGGCCGTCGGTCGCTACCGAGCGCAGCTTCAGCTTGCCGTCGGCGTCATGCGTGTGCAGATAGATGCCGTTCAGGTAGTAGCGCGTCTCTTCGGTGGAGATGGCGAATTGGGTCTTCTCGATCAGGCCCTTGAGCGCGACCGAATCGAGCCGGAAGATATGCGAGAACGATCCGGCCGAAAGCTCCGGGAAATCGGATTGCGGCAGGCACTGGAGACGGAAGCTTGAGCGGCCCGAGGTCACCGTCATGGCGTTGCCGTCCTCGTCGGTCTTCAGCATGACCTCCGCGCCGTCGGCGAGCTTGCGCACGATGTCGTAGAGCAGATGCGCCGGAACCGTCGTCGCCCCGCCGCGCTCAACCTTGGCGGGCGTGGCTTCGGTCACCTCCAGATCGAGGTCGGTAGCCTTCATTTCGAGGGTGGCGCCTTCGGCGCTAAGCAGCACGTTCGAAAGGATCGGTATGGTGTTGCGCCGCTCGACCACGCGATGAACGTGGTTGAGCGACTTCAGGAGATTTGACCGTTCCAGGATAACACGCATGACGAAACAGGCTCGCTTGAATGAATGAGCGGGTCTCCGGCAAGCGGCAACCCGCGAAAGCTCTGAACAGGCTCAGAATCTGCACAAACTGACAGGAAAAAACCCGTAAGCGCAAGCCCGTGCTACCGGTTCGGGCCGGTTACGCGGGCTTTCTGGGGATAAAACTGGCGAAGTCCGCAAGCCAATGCTTGTCGCCCAAAAGTGCGCAGCGGTTGTGGGGCAACGACATGCATAAAAAACAAAGATTTCAAGCGCGTCGCAGCCATCCAAATGCGACGCGCTTTTGTTTTTCGGGCCGGTCAGGCCTGATCGTTGATGAGTCTTCTCAGCAATTCGAGCTCCTGCGCCAGCGTGTTGTCGACGCCTGAAAGATCCTCGATCTTGCGCACGGCATGCAGCACCGTCGTGTGATCGCGGCCACCGAAACGCCGTCCGATCTCCGGCAAGGAGCGCGGTGTCATCACTTTCGACAGGTACATTGCGACCTGCCGCGGCTTGACGATCGTGCGCGTGCGACGGTTAGACAGAAGTTCGGTCTTCGACACATTGTAGTGGCGCGCGACGATGCGCTGGATGTCCTCGATGCGCACCCGCTTCGGCTCGCCCGAACGATAGATGTGGCCGAGGATCTCGTCGATGCGGTCGATTGTGATCTGCGGTTCAAACGACTGGCGGAACAGGAGTTGGTTGAACGCACCTTCGAGTTCGCGCCCGCTGCCGGTCACCGTGCGAGCGACATGGTTGAGGATCTCCTCCGAGATGTCGAGCGACGCATCATCGGCCTTGGCGGTGGCAAGGCGCAGCTTGAGCATGCCGATCCGCATGGCGAAATCCGGCGCCGACATTTCGAGCGCGACGCCGCCGTTGAGGCGCGAGCGGACGCGAGGCTCCAGCGATTCCAGTTCCGACGGCGGCCGGTCGGCTGCGACCACCACCTGCTTGGCGCTGTCGAGCAGCATGTTGATCAGATGGCAGAATTCATGCTGGATCGACTTGCCTTGCAGGAACTGCATGTCGTCGATGATGAGAAGATCGATGTCGCGCAGCTGTTCCTTCAGCGTCAGTGCGTTGTTGTCGCGGATCGCGGTGGCAAACCGCCACATGAAATATTCGGCGGTGAGATAGACTACACGCGACTTCGGATTCTGCTTCAGCGATTCCGCCGCGATCGCCTGCAGCAGGTGAGTCTTGCCCAGTCCCACCGTCGCGTGAAGAAACAGCGGATTGAAGCGCACCGCGCTCGACTGCGATTCCGCCACCGCTTTGGCGGCGGCGAAGGCCACCCGGTTTGACGGTCCCTCGATGAAGGAGCCGAACGTGTAGCGCGGGTCTAGCGGCGAACCGAGCACATTGTGCCGGAACTCGGTCTCTGCAGGCGTTCCCGGGCGAGGTGCCGGTACCCGCTCCAACCTGCCGGGGCTTGCTGTTCCCGCGGCCAGCGCCGTTTGCGCTTGCCTGGTCATCTTGCGCGCCGGGGCCACTTCGGGCTCGACGCCGTTGCGCCCCGGGCGGGTAGCGGTGCGCACCACGATCTCGATCTTGAGGATTTCAGGATCCTCGTGTTTCCACAGCTCGGCGATAAGGTCGAGATAGTGGCCGTTGATCCACGAGCGCAGGAAGGCGGTGGGAACCGAGATGCGGACAATGCCCCGGGACGCCTCGGCGACCTTCATGCGTCCGAACCAGCTCGAATAGACTTCGGTTCCCAGACGCGCCTTCAACTGGGCCTTGACCCGGTCGAACTTTTGTTCCGCGTCGATGGAAGCCGACATATCGTCCCCTTCGGTTAAGGTTCCAGGGAATGGGAGGTCGCCCGTAAGCTCCCTTTCGATGCCGCTCTGCATGATCGAGTTCCTTGTCCTTTTGTACCTTTTTCCGCCGGGAATGCGCCTCCTGCATCCATGTTTCCGGCGACCGTGTCCTTGCTGCGACACCATCGCCGCCGCCGGCAGATGATGTCGCCTCATTGTCAGGGAACCGGCGCCGCCTCATCAGAGCCAGCCCGCTTTGGTCATGTCAGGGCAATACAATTCCCTCCGGCGAAAACGCCGGCGCGTTATTGATCTGCCATGTACAATTACGCCAATCCCCTACCGTATCGAAAAGACAAACCAAGCCCGTACGCGGAAATGATCCACGTCACGAATTCTGCCATTTTTGCTGGCCGATTCAGGCTGGGTTAAGGGCCAACGGCCCGTCCCTCTCGATAGACCGACATTAACGAAATCGCTGTGGATAGGGCAAGGCCACGACTAACGGATTTTTAAGGAATGTGGTTAGCGCAGAGGGGTTCGGAGCCTGCGTTGCACTGGCATGTTTTGACAAAGCCATTGTGATTCAAACCCTTTTCCGGCGAATATGAAAAAGGCCGCCTCGCGCGAAATTTTCTGAAATAATTTTCTTGACAGGCAAATGTTCCCCGTCCCTCGCGCCAGATGTGAACAAGCTGTGGATGACCGTCAATAACTTATTGAAAAATAAAGTTTATTTTTGACAGCTGATATTTTTGCCGTGAACGCTTTCAGCGGCTGCGCCTATCAGCAGGCATGTATATGCCGGCAAAGCATTTCGAACATTGAAATCGTGCGGAGTGTCTGTTTGGGAGATTTCTTTTTAAGTACTTGCCGGCAAACGAAAAACCCGGCACGAGCGGCCGGGCTTGAAGAAGGCAAGATCAGTAAAGGTATATTAGGCCGACAGCACCTTGAGTCGCTGGGCCAGGCGCGACACCTTGCGCGATGCCGTATTCTTGTGCACCACGCCCTTGGTCGCGGCGCGCATCAATTCCGGTTCCGCCACCTTGAAAGCAGCCTGCGCGGCAGCCTTGTCGCCCGAGGCGAGCGCCTCTTCGACCTGGCGGATGTAGGTCCGCACGCGCGAGCGGCGGTTCTTGTTAATCGCCGTGCGACGGGCGATCTTGCGCGTTGCCTTTTTGGCCGAGGAGGTATTGGCCATGATGCCTCTCTTCTGATCTGGTGGGCGCATGCGGGATGTCGCAGGGCGCAAAAACAAACGGGCAGCCACAGGGCCGCCTCGGTTGGTGCGGCTTATAGTTCAGCTTTTCCGGCGCGTCAACGCTGCTTCGCCTTCTTTTTGGCCGCTGCTGTCGCTCGCTTCTGGCCGCTGTCGTCACGATCTATCGGTTCGTGAAATTTGGCTTCCGCTTCTCGGCAAAGGCCGCCATGCCTTCCTTCTGGTCATCGAGGGCAAACAACGAGTGAAACAGCCGGCGCTCGAACCGCAGCCCTTCGGCCAGTGTCGTTTCATAGGCGCGGTTGACGGCCTCTTTCGCCATCATCACCGACGGCAGCGAAAAATCGGCTATCTTGGCTGCCGCCTTCAACGCCTCCTCGAGCAGCTCGACGGCGGGCACGACACGTGACACCAGGCCGCAACGCTCGGCTTCCGCCGCATCCATCATCCGTCCGGTCAGGCACATGTCCATCGCCTTCGATTTGCCGACGAAGCGGGTGAGGCGCTGTGATCCGCCCATGCCCGGCATGACGCCGAGCGTGATCTCGGGTTGGCCGAATTTGGCGTTGTCGGCGGCGATGATGAAATCGCACATCATCGCCAGTTCGCAGCCGCCGCCAAGCGCATAGCCGGCCACCGCCGCGATAACAGGCTTGCGCGCCCGGGTGAACTCTTCCCAGCCGACAAAGAAATCCTGCACATAGGCGTCGACAAAGGAGATCGCCTGCATTTCCTTGATGTCCGCACCTGCCGCGAAGGCTTTTTCGGAGCCAGTGATGACCATCGCGCCGATGTCGGCATTCGCGCAGAAGCCGTTCACGGCCGCGACCACTTCCGTCAGGACCTGAGAGTTCAGCGCATTGAGCGCCTTCGGCCGGTTCAGCGTGATCAGCCCGACCTTGCCGCGGATTTCGACGATAATCGTTTCATGGGCCATGACTGTATCTCCTCACTCGGTCATCTGGCTTACATCTGGCGTCCAGCTTGGCATCTAGGTCACACCCGGCACCTAGCTCACAACTGACAAGTCCGGCAGTAGAAGGTGGAACGCCCGCTTTGCACGATGCGCTCTATGTGGCCGCCGCAGCCGTGCTTGGAGCAGGGTTCGCCCTCGCGATCATAGACCGCGAACGAATGCTGGAAATAGCCCAAAGACCCGTCGGTCTGCACATAGTCGCGCAGCGACGATCCGCCGGCGGCGATCGCATCGGCAATCACCGCGCGGATTGCTTCGGCAAGGGCGTCGCGCTGCTGTTTGGCCCTCTTTCCAGGCTTTGCGATGGTGCCTGCCTCGCGCAACGGCGACAGACCGGCGCGCCACAGGGCCTCCGACACATAGATATTGCCGAGCCCGGCGATCAACCGCTGATCGAGAAGTGCTGCCTTCAGCGGCGACTTCCGGCCTTTCAGCAGCGAGGCGAGCAGCTCGCCGTCCAAAGCATTGCCTGTCGGCTCGACGCCCAGCCCCGCCAGCATCGGATGCGTGTCGGGCGCCCCTTCGCAAAACAGCATGAAGCCGAAACGGCGCGGATCGTTGAAGGTCACACGGGACCGGGCGCCTTCGGGAGAGACGATATGGAAGACGACATGGTCGTGCACCGCACTTTTCGAGCGCTCGAGATAAAACGCGCCCAACATTTTGCTGCTATCGGGCATTTCGCCGTCATCGGACGTTTCAATGCGGAACGAACCCGACATGCCGAGATGGCAGATCAGCACCGGACCGCCTTCGAGATGCATCGTCAGGTATTTGGCCCGGCGGCCGAGCGCCGTAATCGTCTTGCCGGTCAGCCTCTCCAAGAATTTTTCGGGAAACGGAAAGCGCAGGTCGGGCCGGCGTGTCTCGACGCGGGCGATGCGGGCGCCTTCCAGAACCGGCTGCAGGCCCCGCCGCACCGTTTCGACCTCAGGCAACTCAGGCATGGCCGCCTATCGTTGTATAGAAGGAGGTGCCGTGACGGCCGCGTGCCAGCCCAAGATGCTCGGCGACGGTTTCACCGATGTCGGCGAACGTCGTTCTGAGCCCAATGTCGCCGCCAAAACCTGGTCCCGTGCCGATCACCGGAATGCGTTCGCGTGTATGATCGGTGCCCTGCCAGGTCGGATCGTTGCCATGGTCGGCCGTGAGGATGAGAAGGTCGCCGTGCCTCAGCCGTGCAAGCGCCTCCGGCAGCCGCCGGTCGAAGGCTTCGAGCGCGGCGGCATAGCCGGCAACGTCGCGCCGATGGCCGAACTCTGTGTCGAAATCGACGAAATTGGCGAAGACGAGATCGCCGTCGCCCGCGTCATCCATCGCGCCGAGCGCCTTGTCGAACATCGCCATGTTGCCGGCGGCCTTGCGTACTTCCGATATGCCGCGATGGGCGAAGATGTCGCCGATCTTGCCGACCGCGATGACCCGGCTGCCGCGCGCCGTCAACCGGTCGAGCAGGGTCGGTTCGGGCGGCGGCACCGAATGGTCCCGGCGGTTGTGCGTCCGTTCGAAGCTGGCGGCGGTTTCCCCAATGAAAGGCCGCGCGATCACCCGTCCGATGTTCAGCGGATCGACCAGCCTGCGCACCACCTTGCAGAATTCGTAGAGCCGTTCCAGTCCGAAGTGAACTTCATGCGCGGCGATCTGCAGGACGGAGTCGACCGAAGTGTAGCAGATCGGCTTGCCGGTGCGGATATGCTCCTCGCCGAAACGCTCGATGATCTCGGTGCCCGCGGCATGGCAATTGCCGAGAATGCCCGGCACCTCTCCTTCGCGGATGATCGCTTCGGTCAGATCGGCTGGAAAGGCGGGAACTGTGTCCGGGAAATAGCCCCAGTCGAAGCGGACCGGCAAGGCGGCGATTTCCCAATGGCCCGATGGCGTGTCCTTGCCGCTCGAAATCTCCTGCGCCGCGCCATGGAAGGCGGAGGCGAACTGGACCTTGCTGCCGATGTCGATGCTGAATCCCGTCGCTGTTTTCGCCGCGTGACCCAGGCCGAGCGAGAGCATGTTGGGTACGAAAAGTGGGCCTTTGCGCAGCCCCTCGCGATCCGCCCGGCCCTCCGCGCAGGCTCTGGCGATGTGTCCGAACGTGTTGGAACCGGCGTCGCCATAGCGCTCGGCGTCAGCCGCGCCGCCGATGCCGAAGGAATCGAGAACAAAAAGAAAGGCGCGCGCCATTGCAGGGGTTCATTATTATCGTTTGTCTGTCCGCCCAGACATAGGGGGCCGCGCCGACATTGGCAATTCGGAAGCAGACGGCTTGGCGCGATAGTTGAGATGTGGCCACGAACCGTGCCGATGTCATCCCCGCCATTCGGCGCGTAGTGCGTTCGACCAGGCCGCACCAGCAGAGCCACGATGGCCGCAGCCATCCTGCGCCCGGCGTCAGGTAACGGCCGATAGCAATGGCGATCGGAGTCGAGCGCGGTCAGCAGGTGCTGCAGGGAATCGTTGGGCTTCTGCGGGGCCTGAGATAATAGGTTTCGCCCATCGATATCGAGTCGAAAGCCGAACTCAATCCAAGCCGTTTCTCACTGTCCGCCGACCAGGTAATGATCGGCTGGTATGCGAGATTGCTTTCGACGCGAATGAGAAAGGTGCCCTTGATCTCGAGCGTCGGTGCAACCGTGGTGATGGAGTTCTTGGCGGCGGCGGCGCTGAAGGCGCCACCGACCATCTTGCGTGACCAAACGACCACCACCTTCGGCGTCGCTTCGTCCGTGACCTGGATTGCGGTGATGATGATTTCCGGGGTCGATCGGTTGTACGGCTGAAGGGTGGAGTTGCCGATCTGCATGATCGCATTGAGATCGGCTGCCGTGATGGTCTGCTGCTGGGTAACGAGATCCGCCACCATGCTGCCGATGCGACTGACCTTCTTGCTGGTTTCGATGGCTTGCGAGGCTTCCATGGTCATGAAGTACATGATCAGCAGGACGGGCACGATGAAGGCAAACTCAACCGCCGCGACACCGCGGCGATCGCAGCAGAACCGGATGGCTTTCGTGCAGATTCCAGCGATCCCCTGATGTGCCTCCGCACGCCCCATGCCATCGTCCTTTTTCACCCACGCGACGGTGCGTTTTCAGTTGTCGAACGGCTCGTTCTGCCAGGTCACCGATGCGAAATGCAGCGTGTTGCCGTCTTTCAGATTGGCCATCGACTTGGCCATGAAATCGGTCATGACGGGCCATTTGTAAAAAACCCGCAGCATGTTTATCGATTCAGCCAAGCCCGGGGCCACCGAGAAGGTCTTCGCACTCGTGCCTTGCGTCAGCACGATCTCACCGTCTTGGATCTTGAAGCGTGCGGAGGCCGCATCGGCGAAGGTCGGATATTCGCGCAGATCCACCAGCAATCCGGGGCAGTCCTTGGCGACCATGATTTCCAGCCGGCTGCAGATCATGGTCTTCAGCGTGGCCTCCGTTACATTGGCCTGCCTTATCTGGCCCGTCCGTAGCTGGCGCGCGACATCGTCGGCGATATTGGCCATCACCTCTTGCCCGGCAAATGAAATGCAGCTCTCCAGTATGGCAAAGACGAGGAGCGCAAATGGCACCGCAAGCATCGCGAATTCCAAAGCCGTGCTGCCGCGCCGGTCGCCAAGGAAGCGCGCTGAAAAGCCTGCTGGTCCTGCTTTGCTCATGTCCCGGGCCTGCCGATCCTGAAGGGGTGTCGGAGGGAGCATTAGCGCAAACCCATTGAGGTGCGGTTTGGATGATCGTTAAATTCGAGGGAAAGGTTTTAACGGGCCGACAACCGAAGCGGCATTTCAGCGAGACGAGACGGTCAGGTCGCTACCGGCCGGCGCTCATCTCGGCTTCCGAGGCCTTCTCCGCATCGCTTTTATACGAGCTCTCGCAATACGGCGTGCAGGACATGGTCTGTATTTCGGCACGCCGATAGATGCGCACCGACGACGCGTCCTGTCGCACCACGGTGATCTGCTCGTCGACGATCGGACGGCCCTCTTGATCTAGGACAACGAGGTTGGTGACGCCGAAGCCCTTGCCCGTCAGCACGATCGTCGAAGCATCCTGCACGGCGGCGTCGGCGATCGCCGGGTTGCCGACGACGATCGTATCGGCGGCGCGCGACAGTTTGACGATCTTCGCCTGGTTCATCGTGACCTCGATGCCGGCACCAGCCTTGGCCGGCACGACAAAGGCCGTGGCGGCAAGAAGCGCGACAATCGGAAAGGACGATCTCGGCCCGGTCATTGAAGTGCTCCACGGCGGCAAACTGCTCAACGGAACATGAACGAGATTGGTGAACCAACGGTTAAGCGGATGGGGAGGCGTGATGATGTCGGGATTGGCATCGTGATCGCCTGAAGCGGATCGCCCCTTTCCCAATCGGTGAATTGCGGCTTTCGCGCCCTTTGACGTGCCGGTCGGGTCCATTAGGCGTCACTTAGTTTACGGTTAACCACGCCATGTCATCGAAGCCGGAAAGGAATCGGTAAGGCTGTTTATTAAGCCGATCGAAAGAGCTTCTCCATAGATTAGCAGCATCCGATCAGCCGCCAAGAGAAGTTGACGGAATTGCTGTAACACCTGGAGTAGGAGCTCTCGAATGTCTAATCTCATTGCACGTTTTGTGAAGGACGAATCCGGCGCGACCGCTATCGAATACGGTCTGATCGCCGCTCTCATCGCGCTCGCCATCATGGTCGGCGCCGGCTCGCTGGGCGACGCGCTGAACGCGAAGTTCAACGGGATCGCCACTTCGATCAACAATTCGTAACAGATCACGAAGTCCGGTCGTTTTCCAGAACAGGGCCGCCTCACTGGCGGCCCTGTTTCGTCGTACCGGCAGTTTTTCAGCTCGCAACCTCATCAATCGTTAATCGAACATGTCTAGGCTGGGCTAGGCATAGTTGACCATAGGCCCGCGCCGATGCTTGAAGCCCTGATCTTCGTCGTCTTTCCGTTCTGCATGCTCTTTGCCGCGATCTCCGACATGCTGTCGATGACGATCGCCAATCGCGTGCCGGTGCTGCTTGTGGCCGTCTTCGCCCTGGTCGCGCCGCTGACGGGCATGGACTGGGCAACCTATGGCTGGCATTTCGCCGCCGGCGGCCTGGTTCTCGCCGTAACCTTCGGTCTGTTCGCGCTCGGCGGCATGGGAGGCGGCGACGCCAAGCTGCTGGCCGCCACCGCCATCTGGATGGGACTGAACATCCATCTCGTCGAATATCTCGTAACCTCGACATTCATCGGTGGCCTGCTGACGCTCGCCATCCTCGTCTATCGGAAATCGCCGCTTGCGGCCGTCACAAGCCACAATCCGTTTCTACGCCACTTCGCCGACGAGACATCAGGCGTTCCCTATGGCATCGCGCTTGGCATTGGCGGGCTGCTCACCTTTCCGAACTCGCCGTTGATGGCGTGGGCGCTGGCAAGGCTGGCGGCTTAATTCTCGCCACCATCCTTCCCTCGTCAGGCCATCCTTCCCTCGTCAGGCCAGCCTTCCCTTCTTCGATTCGGCGTTTGAGCAGGCGGCTCGGCCGCCTTTTTGCGGGCCGGACCGGATGCCTCAAATTTATGTAAACCTTAAATTAATCACGATCGTAAGTATTAAATTAACCTTGTTTTGACGATTGCCGATGCAAGGTCCGGCTTGGCTACGTGGATTTGCCAAGACAAGGTTCGGACAGATGCCAGCATCCCGACTGATCATTCTGGGCGTGGCGGTGGCCGCGGCAGGTGGCGCAGGATATGTCGCAAAAAACATGGCCACGGCTCCGCCGCCTCAAATCGTCGATTCCGGCCCCAAGGCGCCGGCAATCGCACTGCAGGACGTGCTTGTCCTGTCCGGCGATGTTCCGATGGGCAGCCCGCTCGAGAACAACATCAGCTGGCAGTCCTGGCCGGCCGACGGCATCAACGCGAATTTCATAACCCGCGCCGCGGAGCCCGATGCGCTTGAGAAGCTGAAAGGCGGCGTCGCCCGTGTAGCGATGTATGCCGGTGAGCCGTTGCGGCGCTCCAAGCTGATCGGCGAGGGACAAAGCTTCATGTCGTCGATCCTGCCCTCCGGGATGCGGGCAGTCGCCACAGCCGTATCGGCCGACACTTCGGCCGGCGGCTTTATTCTTCCCAACGATTTCGTCGACGTCATCATGACCCGCAGAGCCGATGCCGCGGGCGGCGGCAGCGGCTTTACGACCGAGACCATCCTCAAGAACATTCGCGTCCTGGCGATCGACCAGACCATCCAGGAGGACGAGGAAGGCAAGCGGACCAGGGTCGGCCAGACCGCCACCCTGGAACTGACACCGCAGCAGGCGGAAATCATCACCGTCGCCCAGCAGATGGCGGATCGCCTGACATTGGCGCTGCGGTCGATCACCGACACCCAGGAGAAGAATCTGGGCGAGGCCGACTATCTCGTTTCCGGCAATGGCCGGCGCGGAACAGTGCGCCTGATCAAGTCGGGCGAAGTTTCCGAAGTGGGAGCAAGGCAATGAGGCTAAACGCTGGACTGCCGGTCACACTGGCTGCGGCAATCGGCCTGTTCCTGCTTGGATCGAATGCACATGGCCTCCTCGAGGCGAATGCGGCAAGCAGGAACGCCGAGGTGTCGGCTTCGACCGCCACCCAGCGCGTCAAGCTCGGTCTCAACAAATCGGTGGTCATCGACCTGCCGAGCGATGCCTATGATATACTGGTCGCCAACCCGGCGGTCGCCGATGCGGTGACCCGCACCGCCAGGCGCATCTATCTCTTCGGAAAGGCGGTGGGCGACACCAACATCTTCGTCTTCGGCCCCAATGGCGAACAGATCGTCAGCCTGGATCTGGCAGTCGAACGCGACGTCGCCGGACTGGAAGACTATATCAGACGCTTCATCCCATCATCGGCCATCACTGTCGAATTGCTGAACGACAACGTCGTCCTGACCGGAACCGTGGACACTCCCCTGGATGCCAAGCGCGCGGTCGATCTGGCCACCATCTTCGTGTCCGGCGGTGAAGCGACCACCGGACAATATTCGCAGACCGCCTCCGGCGGCTCGGCCGAATCCGGTGTCGACATCGACAATCCGGATTCCGAGCGTCGCGTCAGCCAGATCGTCAACCTCTTGCAGATCATCGGCGACGACCAGGTGACGCTCAAGGTGACGGTGGCCGAAGTCAGCCGCTCGGTGATGAAGCAGCTCAGCGTTAACCTGATCGGCAACGGCAGCAGCAACGGCTTCTCCTTCGGCGCGATGAGTTCTCCTGCTTATGGCCTGGGCAAGCCGATTTCGCAGTACTCCAACTTACAGTTGGGTGACGCGCTCGGAAACGGACTTCAGGCGTATATCAATGCCATGGAGCAGAGCGGCGTCATGAAGACACTCGCCGAGCCGACGCTGACCGCGGTTTCGGGCGAAAAAGCGACATTCAAAGTCGGCGGCGAATTCAATCTCATCACAAGCCGGACGAGCAACGTTTCAGAAGACAACATAACGGGCCAGGTTACTTACAGCAATGAAAAGCTCGAATATGGAATTGGCCTCGAATTCCAGCCTGTCGTGCTCTCGGCGGGCCGCATCAGCCTTAAGGTGAGGACGTCGGTTTCGGAGCCTACGACGGAAGGCGCCACAGTGCTCGAAGCGGCCGGTGACTTGCCCGGCACCACTTTGCTGTCGATCCGAAAGCGACTGGCAGACACCACCGTTGAACTGCCTTCCGGCGGTTCGATGATGATCGCCGGCCTGGTTCGGGACGACATCAGGCAGGCGGTCGCCGGGCTGCCCGGGCTGACCAAGATCCCAGTGCTTGGCACGCTGTTCCGCAGCCGGGACTTCGTCCGCAACGAGACCGAGCTGGTCATCATCATCACGCCTTATTTGGTGAAACCGGTGACGCGCAACGCTCTTGCCAAGCCGGACGACAATTTCAACGCCGCCAGCGATGGCGCCGGCATGTTCCTAGGCCGTGTCAATCGCGTCTACGGCACCATGCAGACCGACAAGCCCAACGGCCGTTATCACGGCGTTGTCGGCTTCATCTACAAGTAAGCGGGGAAGCGGACATGTCTCAGTCAGCGTTGAAGCCCAGGACGGTCACCGTAGCGGTGCGGTCCGGCCGTTCGCGGATCTGCCGGCCGGCCATTCCGATCCTGGCGGTTGCGGTCGCGGCATTGCTGGCGGGCTGCGCCAACCGGGACAGCATCACGGTCGGCGCTGTTCCGGACGACTATCGCACCAACCATCCGATCGTCATTGCCGAGAAGAACCTGAAGATCGACCTTCCGGTCGGCGCCGGCGATCGCGGCATGACCGGGTCACAGCGCGACACGCTTCTGGGCTTCCTGGATGGCTATGACAAGAGCGCCGCTCCGACCCTGACGATCTCGATCCCGAGCGGTTCGGCCAACGAGATCGCCGCGACCGCGGCCGGTCGCGATTTCGCCAGACTTGCGATTGCCAGCGGCATCAGCCGGAACCGGATCGTCATCACCACCTACCAGTCGGTTTCGGCCGAAGCGTCCGCGCCGATCCGCGTCGCCTATGTCTCGGTGAAGGCGCAGACCGACAGATGCGGACGCTGGCCCGAAGACCTGCTGCAGACCTCGGAAAACAAGCACTATGCCGATTTCGGCTGTTCGTATCAGAACAATCTTGCCGCCCAGATGGCCAATCCGACCGATCTGCTCGGGCCGCGTAAACAGACACCCATCGATGCCGAAAGGCGTGACGTCGTCATTGATGGCTATCAAAACGCCCCGTTCTATTCGCCGATCCCGGCAACAGAAGTCGACTACTGATCGATCGCAGGTTGGAGCACGCGGACATGAGCAATCTAGCCTACGACACGGCGGTAGATGGCGGCGAAACCTCGCAGCAGGATGTCGCCGCCATGCAGGCGTTGCGGCCGATTCCGCGCATCTCGATTCAGGCATTTTGCGAGACCGAGGGCGTTGCCAATCCGGTCGAGCGCGCCGGCGAGGATCGTCGCATGGCGAAGGCCCATCTGAAGGTTCATATGGGCGGCGTCGCCACCGCCATCGAATTCTATCAATCGGCGCCGACGCCGAACCTGATCCTGCTGGAATCGCGCAGCGAGCCGACGCAATTGCTGGAGCAGCTCACGCAGCTCTCCGAATATTGCGATCCGGCCTCGAAGGTCGTGGTCATCGGCCACTACAATGATGTCGGGCTTTATCGCGAGCTCATCCGCTCCGGCATTTCCGAATATGTCATCGCGCCGGTGTCGATGGCCGATATCGTCAGCGTGATATCGTCGATTTTCGTTGATCCGGAAGCCGAGCCGATCGGCCGCTCGATCGCCTTCATCGGCGCCAAGGGTGGCGTCGGCTCCTCGACCATTGCCCACAATGTGGCTTGGGCGATGTCGTCGCTGTTCAAGTCCGAAGTGGTTGTCGCCGATCTGGACCTGGCTTTCGGAACGGCCAACATCAATTTCGATCAGGATCCGGCGCAAGGCATTGCCGAAGCGGTTTTCTCACCGGAGCGCATCGACGAGGTCTATCTCGATCGGCTGCTTGCCCAGTGCGCCCAGCATCTGTCGCTGCTTGCAGCGCCTTCAACGCTCGAGCGGGTCTACGATTTCGATCCCGACGCTTTCACGCAGCTTATCGACACGGCGCAGCGCAGCGTGCCGCTTCTGGTGCTCGATGTTCCGCACGTCTGGACAGGCTGGACCAAGAGCATACTGGTCAAGGCCGACGAGATTGTGATCACGGCGACGCCGGAACTGGCCAATCTGCGCAACACCAAGAATCTGGTCGACATGTTCAAGCGGCTTCGCCCGAACGATCCACCGCCGAAGCTGATCATCAATCAGGCCGGCGTGCCAAAGCGTCCGGAGATTGCGTCATCCGACTTCGCCGACTCGCTCGGCCTGTCGCCGATGTCGGTTATTCCCTTCGAGCCGCTGCTGTTCGGAAACGCCGCCAACAACGGGCGCATGCTCGGCGAAATGGATGCCAAGAACCCGGTTGTCGGCACGATCAACGAGATTGCGCATGTGCTGACCGGGCGCAGCGAAATCAAGGCAAGAAAGAAAGCGGGCCTCGGCAATCTCCTTGGCAAGCTCTCGCGCAGCAAGAAGTGATGCTTTCGGAGCGGGATTGGTAGTCGATCATGTTTGGTAAAAGAGGCAGCGACGACGGCAGCCGGTTCACCCCGGAATTCCGTCAGCCGGCACCTGCGCCTGCCGCGCCGGCGGCAAACCCTGCAGAAACGTCGGTTCTTGCCAAGCCCGCACCGCCGCCGTCGCTTGGCGCGTCTGCTGCGCCGCCCGTGCGCCGTGCGGTCGAGGCGCCGCCATTGGCGCCGGAGCCGAAAAAGGTCCAGCGCCAAAAGAGCGAAACCTACTACGATACCAAGAGCCAGGTCTTTTCCGCGCTCATTGATACGATCGACCTGTCGCAACTCGCCAAGCTCGATCCCGAAAGCGCACGCGAGGAAATCCGCGACATCGTCAACGACATCATCGCGATCAAGAATTTCGCGATGTCGATCGCCGAGCAGGAAGAACTGCTCGAGGACATCTGCAATGACGTGCTGGGTTACGGGCCGCTGGAACCATTGCTCGCCCGCGACGAGATCGCCGACATCATGGTCAACGGTTCCAAGAACGTCTACATCGAGGTCAACGGCAAGGTCGAGCAGACCGGCATCCGTTTCCGCGACAACCAGCAGCTCCTCAACATCTGTCAGCGCATCGTCAGCCAGGTTGGCCGCCGCGTCGATGAATCGAGCCCGATCTGCGACGCACGCCTTCCCGATGGCTCCCGCGTCAACGTCATCGCGCCGCCGCTCGCCATCGACGGCACCGCGCTCACCATCCGCAAGTTCAAGAAGGACAAGCTGACACTCGACCAGCTGGTCAAGTTCGGCGCCATTTCGCCGCACGGCGCCGAAATTCTCAAGATCATTGGACGCGTCCGCTGCAACATCGTCATTTCGGGCGGTACCGGTTCCGGCAAGACCACGCTGCTCAACTGCCTGACCAATTATATCGACCGCGAGGAGCGCGTCATCACCTGCGAGGACTCGGCCGAGCTGCAACTGCAGCAGCCGCATGTCGTACGTCTGGAAACCCGCCCGCCCAACCTGGAGGGTGAGGGCGAGGTGACCATGCGCGACCTGGTCAAGAACTGCCTGCGCATGCGGCCCGAGCGCATCATCGTCGGCGAAGTGCGCGGACCGGAGGTGTTCGATCTTCTGCAGGCGATGAACACCGGTCACGACGGCTCGATGGGCACGATCCACTCGAACAGCCCGCGCGAATGCCTGAACCGTATCGAATCGATGATCGCGATGGGCGGCTTTACGCTGCCGCAGAAAACCGTCCGTGAAATCGTCGTCGGTTCCGTGGACGTGATCATCCAGGCCGCACGCCTGCGCGACGGATCGCGGCGCATCACCCACATCACCGAGGTGATCGGAATGGAAGGCGACGTCATCATCACGCAGGACATCGTCCTCTACAACATAAAGGGCGAGGACGTGAATGGCAGGCTGCTGGGTGAGCACGTGTCGACAGGTATTGGGCGCCCGCATTTCTGGGACCGCGCCCGCTACTATGGCGAGGAACAGCGCCTCGCCAACGCGCTCGAGGCGATGGAGAAACGCGCTGACTGATGCATTTGGAGGCGTAGGGGCCAAGGTCGATGTTCGGGATTGACGGCACCGTATTGGCATTCATCGTGCTCGCCGGCTTCAGCGCCGGCGCGGTGGCCTATGCTTTTCTGTTCAAGCAGATCAGCACCGAGAAGCAAGTCGGCAGGCGGCTTGAAACGATCAAGACCGCCGAGACTGATCATGCAGTCGTCAAAGCCGCGCGCGACCGTACGGCGGAAGCAACCAAGCGGCGCAAATCGGTTCAGGATTCACTGAAGGACCTCGAACAGAAGCAAAAAACCAACCAGAGTGTCGTCAAAAAGCCGCCACTGAAGGCCCAGATTCGCCAGGCGGGCATGAAGATGTCGCTTGAGCGCTTCTATCTCTACTCGGCGGTTTGCGGCGTCGTCCTGACGTTTCTTGCCTATTTTACCGGCGCGCCGCTTTATGTCTTGCCCGGTGCGCTGCTGGTCGGCGTCCTCGGCCTGCCACGCTGGTTCGTCTCGTTTTGCCGCGCCCGCCGGGTGAAGGCGTTCCTCAACGAATTTCCGAACGCGCTCGACATCATCGTGCGTGCAGTCAAATCCGGCCTGCCGCTGAACGACGCCGTCCGCCTGATCGCCAACGAAGCCCCTGAACCGGTCAAGACCGAGTTCCGCCGCATCGTCGATTCGCAGCAGATGGGGCTGTCGATCCCCGACGCCAGCATGCGTATGGCCGAAACGATGCCGTGCACGGAAGCGAGCTTCTTCGGCATCGTCATCCAGATCCAGTCCCAGGCCGGCGGCAATCTTTCCGAGGCGCTGGGCAATCTTTCGCGCGTGCTTCGCGACCGCAAGAAAATGAAGGCCAAGGTCCAGGCGCTGTCCATGGAAGCGAAGGCGTCCGCCGTGATCATCGGCGCGTTGCCGTTCGTTGTCGCCTTTCTCGTCTACCTGACAAGCCCGAACTACATCATGCCTCTGTTCACCACCAGCGTCGGCAATCTGATCCTCGGCTGCTCGGCGGCCTGGATGTCGATCGGCATCCTGGTGATGCGCAAGATGATGAACTTCGAAGTTTAGGATTTCGAGCGTATGACTGAGAACGTCGTCAAGACCCTTACCGACCCGGCGTTCCTGATTGCCTTGCTGGTCGGCATCGCGGTATTTGCGACCGTCTTCACGCTGCTGCCTGCTTTTGGCGGAAACCAGCTCAAGGCGCGCATGAAATCCGTGGCGCTGGAGCGCGACGAATTGCGCGCCAAGCAGCGTGCGCGGCTTGCCGTCGAGGCCGATCGCCGCCGCAAGGGCCTGCGCGAGGAACAGTCGATAGGCATGCGCAATATTGTCGATCGGCTGGACCTGAGGCGCGCCCTGGCCGATGAAGGCACCTTGCAGAAACTCAAGGTGGCGGGCTTTCGCGGGCAAAATCCGCTGACGCGTTTCCTTTTCTTCCGTCTGGTCCTGCCCTTTGTCGGCTTTGCCCTGGCTGCGATGTATCTGTTCGTGCTCGGGGGTTTGCCGGAGCAGCCGCCTCTCATCAAATTGTTCGTGTGTATCGTCGTCGCCTATGCCGGTTTTTACGCGCCGGTGCTCTATGTCAACAACCGCGCCACCAAGCGCAAGCAGTCGATCCAGATGGCGTGGCCGGACGCGCTCGATCTGATGCTGATCTGCGTCGAATCCGGCATGTCGGTGGAGGCGGCGTTTCGCAAGGTCGCGGACGAGATCGGCACGCAATCGGTGGCACTTGCCGAAGAGTTCATCCTGACCAATGCCGAGCTTTCCTACTTGCAGGAACGCAAGCAGGCTTACGAAAACCTTGCAAGCCGCACCGGCCTGGAATCGGTTAAGTCGGTGTCGCAGGCGCTGGTGCAGGCCGAGCGCTACGGCACGCCGGTGGCGCACGCGCTGCGCGTGCTTGCCGGCGAAAGCCGCGACATGCGCATGAACGCTGCCGAGAAGAAGGCCGCGGCCTTGCCGCCGAAGCTCACCGTGCCAATGATTCTGTTCTTCCTGCCGGTGCTGTTCGCCATCATCCTGGGCCCCGCCGGCATCCAGGTGAGCCAGCGCGGCATCTTCGGCGACCAGCCGACATCGAGCAGCCAATAGCCAAGGCGACAATACATGCGAAAGCCGCGATGCTGATGCAACGCGGCTTTGTATTTCCGGCATGTGATGAATTGAGGGAACTGGCCGGTTCGAAGCAAGGCCGGCGTAGTTAGTTGGTGGCAGGCTTTGCCTTGTCCTGGTCCTTGAGCTGGCTCCAGGCGTTCTGCTGGGCGAGCATCTGGCGAAGGTAAGCCACGTTCGCCTGCGCCTGGTCGGGCGAGAGCTCCTGCGAGGCGATCTTCTCGGCCTCGTCGAAGCGGCCCTGCAGGCCGACGACCAACGCCAGGTTCTGGCGGACGCGGCTGTCGGCGTTCGGCTGCTGGGCGGCCGAGCGCATATAGGTTTCGGCCGTGCGCAGATCACCTTCCAGCACATAGGACATGCCGAGATTTGAAAGGATCGAAGGTTCGTTCGGCTTGAGGTCAAGCGCCTTGCGGTAATTCTGGCGCGCCTCGTCTCTCTGGCCAAGCTGGTCGAGAATCGCGGCTTCCGCCGACACCAGCTTCCAGTCGGGATATTCCGGTGTCTGCGCGCGGCGCACCGCATCGAGCGCCGGCTCGAACTGCCCATTGGCGGCCAGTGCCTTACCATAGGCGGCGAGCACGTCGCGGTCCTTCGGCAGGGCGATCGCCAGTTTGCGCATCACGGCGAGCGATTGGTCGGCGTCGCCGTCCATTTGCAGCGCCGCGGCATAATTCGTCGCGATCCGCTTGTCGTTGGGGTTCTTGGCGTAGGACTGACCGAGCGCGATCGTCGCCTTGTGCAACTCGCCGGCCGACATGGTTTCCAAGGGTTTGCCGCTGGTACGTCCGATCGAGCCGGTTATCAACTTGCTGGTCCCGCAGCCTGCAACGCTTGCAGCGAGCGCTATTATGAGCGCCGTGGTGATCAGCCGCTTCCCCGTGGCGTTCGTCATGCGGTTGGTCGGCATCTGCACCAGGGCCTCCATTCGTGTACGTGGCCATTGCATGGCCATCTTCCCTCCCGCAGAAATATTCTGTTAACCCTAACGGACAGTTAAAAAAGCGCCGACTCGGAACCCGGAGGCCATCGAATGCCAGTCGAACTCATCGAGGGAAAACTGAAGACCACGCTGCCGGTTCACCTGGTGGCGAAGGATAGACTGGATGCAGCGGGCCTTGCCTCGTCCTCGCTCGCCTGGGCCAAGGCCAACGGCTTTTCCGGTGAGGCCGGCAGGACGCTGATCCTACCCGACGAAAACGGCGCGCTTGCCGGCGCCCTGTTCGGCACGGGCGATGGCGAAGGCGCGCTTGCCATCGGTGCGCTGGCGAGAGCCTTGCCCGAAGGCGACTGGCATTTCGCCTCGGCACCCGCCGAACCGGAATTGGTGGCCGTCGCACTGGCGCTCGGCGGCTATGTCTTCACCCGCTACGGCAAAAAACCCAGCAAGGCGCTGCGTTTTTCGCTGCCGTCCGGCGCCGATGCGGCGCGTGTTCGACGAACTGCCGATGGTGTCTTCCTGACGCGCGATCTGGTCAACACGCCGACCAGCGACATGGGACCTGACGAACTGGAGAAAGCGGTGCGGACGCTGGCCAGGACGTACAAGGCCGAAGTGTCGGCGACCAAGGGCGACGATCTGCTCAAGAACAACTTTCCGATGATCCATGCCGTCGGCCGCGCTTCCGTCGGTGCGCCGCGGCTGATCGACATGATTTGGGGACCGAAGAACGCCCCGAAGGTGACGCTGGTCGGCAAGGGCGTCTGCTTCGACACCGGTGGCCTCGACATCAAGCCGTCCTCGGGCATGCTCCTGATGAAGAAGGACATGGGTGGCGCGGCCAACGTATTGGGCCTCGCTTCGATGATCATGGCCGCCGGGCTGAAGGTCCGGCTGCGTGTGCTGATCCCGGCGGTCGAGAATTCGATCGCCGGCAACGCCTTCCGGCCCGGCGACGTGCTGGTGAGCCGCAAGGGCATCACCGTCGAGATCGGCAACACCGACGCCGAGGGACGGCTGGTGCTGGCGGACGCCTTGGCACTGGCAGACGACGAC
The DNA here is from genome assembly GCF_055811755.1 of Mesorhizobium sp. WSM4840. Taxonomy (NCBI): domain Bacteria; kingdom Pseudomonadati; phylum Pseudomonadota; class Alphaproteobacteria; order Hyphomicrobiales; family Phyllobacteriaceae; genus Mesorhizobium; species Mesorhizobium sp. WSM4840. Next base: position 113,112 of record NZ_JBVVQD010000002.1, on the reverse strand, counting down.
GAGCCGCAGCTGCTGATCGACATGGCGACCTTGACGGGGGCTGCTCGCGTTGCGCTCGGTCCCGATCTGCCGCCTTTCTACACCGGCGATGAAGCGCTGGCGTCCGACCTGACGGCGGCCTCTGTCGCAGTCGAGGATCCTCTGTGGCGCATGCCGCTGTGGAAACCCTATGACGCAAAGTTGTCGTCGAAGATCGCCGACATCAACAATGTCACGTCAGACGGTTTCGCCGGCTCGATCACTGCGGCGCTATTCCTGAAGCGCTTCGTTGAGAGGGCCGCCGCTTGGGCGCATTTTGACATCTTCGCCTGGAATCCGTCCGATCGTCCGTACGGTCTCGTCGGCGGCGAGGCGCAAGGCATCCGCGCGCTCGAAAGGGTCATATCGAAACGCTACGCTTGACGCTAGCGGTCCGACAGGAAGGTATCGAGACTGAAACGGAACCGAAACAATTTTCCGCCATGCTGGCCGGATGTCGATTTCGATGCGCCCGAGCCAGGCCTTGCGACTGTGGCAGCAGGTGATGCTGTCTCAGGTGCGCGACGACGCACCGGACCTCACCATGCGCCAGACAGCGATCCTGTTCACCATCTATCTCGATCCGCCGCCGCACACGGTGCGCGGGCTCGCCGCCCGCCTCAATGTCACCAAGCCGGTGATCACCCGCGCGCTCGACACAATGGGCGCGATGAAGCTGGTGTCGCGCCATCGCGATGAACTCGACAAGCGCAACGTGCTGGTCAAGCGAACCGTAGAAGGTGCTCTCTTTGTCGAGCGCTTCGGCGATGTTATCATCGCCAGAGCCCAGGAATTGCCCATCTGACCGAAACGCCATTCTGAACGAGTTGCCGATTTGACCGCCAGGGATGCTCGCCTTCACGCCTTCCGTTCCGATCTCGCCGATGCCAGGCTGGAGGGCGAGGTCGCCGCCGATCGCTTCGTCGCCGGGCGGCCAGCGCGGGTTTCAGCCGCAGTGGCCGATATCCGCAAGGCGCCGCGGCCGGATGCCGGCGTCAACACGCAAGCCCTGTTCGGCGACGATGTCCTCGTCTTCGAAGACGCTGAGGGCTGGGCCTGGATCCAAGCCGAACGCGACGGCTATGTCGGCTATGTCGCCGACACCGTGCTAAGCGCGCGGGACCATGCGCCAACCCATGTCGTCTCCGTGCCGCGCACCTTCCTCTATCCCGGACCGGATTTGCGGCTTCCGCTGAGCGGGCAGCTGTCGATGGGATCGGCGGTGACGGTGGAGGGCGCGGCCGAAACCCGCGGCACGCATTATGCGCTGCTGCCGTCCGGCGAGGCTGTCATATCAGGCCATCTCAGGCCTCTAGGAGAGCCGGCTGCCGACTATGTCGCGGTCGCGGAGGCTTTTCTCGGCACGCCCTATCTGTGGGGCGGCGCCTCCGGCTTCGGCATCGATTGCTCCGGCCTCGTGCAACTGGCGATGCACATGGCCGGCAGGCAAGTGCTGCGCGATTCCGACATGCAGGCGGCGACCATCGGTGAGCCGCTCGACCCGGGTCCGGACTTTGCCGGGTTGCGGCGCGGCGACCTGGTGTTCTGGAAAGGCCATGTCGCTGTCATGACCGACCCGAAAACCATGATCCACGCCAACGGCCACACCATGCTGGTCTCGCGTGAAGGGTTCAAGGAAGCCGTCGCCCGCATCGGCTACCTCTATGGCGGCCTGACAGGGTTTCGCCGGCCGTAGCGCCACAGCGGCCCTTCTCAAGCGAGGGGGAGGCGCTTCGATCACCTTTTGTTCTGATTCTTCTTGGCGATTGCGCGCCGCCGCGCTACCTCTGGCAGGTGACAGAGCAGCCGCGCCTTGCCGATCAGAATGCCGCCGTGCACTTGCCCGAGCCATTCCTCAAATGGTTCGCGGAAAAAGGTTGGTCGCCGCGCGCCCATCAGATCGAGCTGCTGGCAAGGGCCCGGGCCGGGCAGTCGGTTTTGCTGATCGCGCCGACCGGCGCCGGCAAGACGCTGGCCGGATTCTTGCCCTCGTTGACCGAGCTGGCAGGCCGGCCAAGGAGAAGGCCGGGACAGGCTCATCGCGGCATCCATACGCTCTATATCTCGCCGCTGAAGGCGCTGGCCGTCGATATCGAGCGCAATCTCGGCAGGCCGGTGGAAGAAATCGGCCTGTCGGTTACCATCGAGACTCGCACCGGCGACACGCCGGCGCACAAGCGCCAGCGGCAAAAGCTGGTGCCGCCCGACATTCTCCTGACCACGCCCGAGCAGCTGGCGCTGCTGATTGCGGCGCCCGACGCCAGGCGCTTCTTCGAGGACCTGCACTATGTCGTGCTCGATGAACTGCATTCACTGGTGACGTCGAAACGCGGGCATCTTCTGGCGCTCGGGCTGGCGCGGCTGCGCAGCTTCGTACCCGGCCTGCAGACGATCGGCCTGTCGGCAACGGTCGCCGAGCCCGACGACTTGCGCCGTTGGCTGGTAAGCCAGAATCCACCCAGCGCGATGGCAGGTCTGATCACCGTTGCCGGCGGCGCCAAGCCCGACATCTCCATCCTCGATTCAGAACAGCACGTGCCGTGGTCCGGACACTCGGCCCGCTACGCCATTCCCGAAATCTACGAGGCGATCCAGCGCCATCGCACGACGCTCCTGTTCGTCAACACACGCAGCCAGGCAGAGCTGCTGTTCCAGGAGCTGTGGCGGGCAAACGAGGACTCGCTGCCGATCGCCCTGCATCACGGCTCGCTCGATGTCGGTCAGCGCCGGCGGGTCGAAAAGGCGATGGGCGAGAATGCACTGCGCGCCATCGTCGCCACTTCTACGCTTGATCTCGGTATCGACTGGGGCGACGTCGATCTGGTCGTGCATGTCGGCGCGCCGAAGGGCGCGAGCCGGCTGGCGCAGCGCATCGGCCGCGCCAACCACCGCATGGACGAGCCGTCCAAGGCGATCCTGATCCCGGCCAACCGCTTCGAGGTGCTGGAATGCCGGGCGGCGCTCGACGCCAACTATCTCGGCGCCCAGGACACGCCGCCGCTTGTCAATGGCGCGCTCGACGTGCTGTCGCAGCACGTGCTGGGCAGCGCCTGCGCGGCACCCTTTGACGCCGACTTTTTATTCGAGGAGGTGCGCGGTGCCGCGCCCTATGCCGAGCTGGAGCGCGCAACCTTCGACCGTGTCATCGATTTCGTCGCCACCGGGGGCTACGCGCTCAAGAGTTACGATCGCTACACTCGCATCCGAAAGACAAGCGGTGGGCTGTGGCGCGTCTCGCATCCGCGCATCGCCCAGCAGTACCGGCTGAATGTCGGCACCATCGTCGAGATGCCGGAGCTGAATGTGCGCTATGTCAGGCAAGGGCGTGGCCTTGCCGGCCGCGGCGGGCCGGTGCTCGGCAAGATCGAGGAGTATTTCGCCGAGACGCTGCGCCCCGGCGACAATTTCATGTTCGGCGGCAAGGTGCTGCGCTTCGAGGGCATTCGTGAGAACGAGTGCATCGTCTCCAATGGCGCCGGCGCCCGCATCATCGTACCGTCCTATGCCGGCGGAAAGTTCCCGCTGTCGACCTATCTCGCCGACCAGGTGCGCGGCATGCTGGCCGATTCCAATCGCTGGCAGGCGCTGCCCGAACAGGTCGCCGACTGGCTGAGGTTGCAGAAGGAAAAATCGGTGCTGCCGAAGCGCGGTGACCTGCTGGTCGAGACCTTTCCGCGCGGCAACCGGCACTACATGATCGCCTATCCGTTCGAAGGCCGGCTCGCGCACCAGACGCTCGGCATGCTGCTGACGCGGCGGCTGGAGCGGGCAGGTGCGCGGCCGCTCGGCTTTGTCGCCACCGACTATTCGCTGGCCGTCTGGGCGCTGGATGACATGGCCTCGCTATTCAAGGCAAAGAAGCCTTCTCTGACTGCCCTGCTCGATGAAGACATGCTGGGCGACGATCTCGAAGCCTGGCTGAACGACAGCTGGATGCTGAAGCGCACCTTCCGCACCTGCGCTGTAATCGCCGGACTGATCGAGAAGCGTTTCCCAGGGCAGGAGAAGAGCGGGCGGCAAGTGACGGTGTCGGCCGACCTGATCTACGACGTGCTGCGCAGTCACGAACCGGACCATATACTGCTGCAGGCGACGCGGACGGATGCGTCGGCCGGCCTGCTCGATGTCAGCAGACTTGCCGAGATGCTCTCGCGTGTCCGCGGTCGAATCGTGCATAAGCATCTTGAGCAGATTTCGCCGTTGGCCGTGCCGATCATGCTGGAGATCGGCAAGGAATCGGTGAATGGCGGCGCCAACGAGACGCTGCTGATGGAGGCGGCGGATCTGGTCGAGGAGGCCATGGGTCCAGGAATGAGCTTGGTTTGATATGAATTTCGCGGCGAGGGCATCGGCATTCGCGGAGGCCGACCGGGTCGGCATCGCTGATGAGCGCGCGGTCTGTGATCCGCGCGGCGTGCTCTATTTCCCGGAGCTTCGGCTTCTGGCGGTGTCGGACCTGCATCTGGAAAAGGGCTCGTCCCTGGCCCGGCGCGGTACGTTGATCCCGCCTTATGACACGGGTGCGACATTGCTCCGGCTGCAGGCGGTGATCGCCGACTACCAGCCTGCGATCGTCATCAGCCTGGGCGACAGCTTTCATGACGGCGGCGGCGCGGCGCGCATGCACTCAAGCTTTCGCGAACGCCTGGAAGCGCTGATGGCCGGCCGCGACTGGTTTTGGGTTGCCGGCAATCACGACCCGGATGCGCCAGCCGACCTGCCCGGCGAGACGGTGCGCGAGCTGGCCGTAGGCTCTCTCGTATTCCGGCACGAGCCTTCGGCGGTGAGGGTGGAGGGCGAGGTCGCCGGCCATCTGCACCCTTGCGCCCGCATCGTGCAGCGCGGCCGCTCGGTGCGGCGGCGCTGCTTTGCCGGCGACGGCGGCCGCATGATCATGCCGGCCTTCGGCGCCTATACCGGCTCGCTTAATGTGCTCGACCGCGCCTATGCCGGGCTGTTCCGCCGCGAAACGCTGATGGCCTATATGCTCGGCGCTGAGCGCATCTTCGCCATTTCCCGCTCGATGCTGCGGCCAGGCTGAGCTGGTCTACCTGCCGTAGTAGAGAGTGACGGTGTGCTTGGCTTCGGCGAAGAACAGCCAGCGTTCGACCAGCATGCCGGCGAATTGGACGATTGCTGCTATTGCCGACAGCACCGCCGCATAGGGCCATGGCAAGGGGAACGCGGCAATCAGCAGCAAGACGGGCAGAGCGAAGGACAGCACTTGCGTGATCTGGCGCAGCCGCGCCTTGTGCTTGCGCGCGACGCGAAAGCCCATCTCCTTGAGCAGATAGTTTTCCTCGGTGTGCGGCCATTCCAGCGATCGCACCGTACCGCCGGCAAGCCCGGTGGCGGTGTTGGCGTTGGTCGGAATTTCCAGCCCGTCATTGTATCGCCAGGTTGCCAGCTTCCAGCCCCAGCCGAGCAATGTCAGCAGCACGCAAGCTGCCAGAAGGATGGTCGAGCCGAGGGCGAAACCCTGCAGCAGCGCGTTGAGAAGCACGCTGCCGCTCATCGCTGAAAAGATCAGATAGCCGGGCAGAGTGAAGCGGCTGTGCCACTGGGCGATGGGCTTCAGCGATGCATAGATCATGCCGGTGGTGCAGACGGTGGCGACCGCGCCGACCGCAGCCAGCAGCCCGGCGACGGCCACCCAGCCGTTTGTGCGGCCGAGGAACACCCAGCCGATGGCGAACAGTCCCGCCGGCACGAAGGTCGCGACCGACGCAATGCCTTCGCGCGAAAGCCATGAGCTGCGCCATTGCGAGAATGCCCTCCAGGCGCGTTCGGGCCGGCCGAGATGGCCGGCCGACGACAACAGGCCGGCCGAGATCAGGCCGAGCGCCAGGCCCATGCCGACGAGGCCGAGCCAGAAATCGGGCGGGACAAAACCTTGTCCGGCCAGCACGCCGAGCAGCGCGAGCAGGCCGTAGCCGGCGCCGGTGGCGGTGGTGAAAAAGACGACGGAGAAGGCTGGATGCATGGAGGCGCTGGTCAGTGCGAAAGCATGCGGTCGACCCAGCCGAGGAAACCGCCTTCGGCCCGCACCGGTTCGAGCGCCAGCGCCGGCACCGATGCCGCACGCTGCGTGTGGGCGCGCGGCGGCAAATATTTGTTGGTCGGGTGATAGCCGAGTTCGGGCATCAGGTCGACACCGCCGCGCTCGGCCACCAGTTGCGAGATCGCCGACGCCGGGTCGCCGAGATCGCCAAAATGCCGCGCGCTGGTTGGACAGGCGGCGACGCAGGCCGGCACCCGATCTTCTTCAGCCAGATTGTCGTTATAGATGCGGTCGACGCACAACGTACATTTCTTCATCACGCCGACATCGGTGTCGAATTCGCGGGCGCCATAGGGGCAGGCCCAGCTGCACAATTTGCAGCCGATGCACTTGTCCTCGTCGACCAGCACGATGCCGTCCGAGGCTCGTTTGTAGGAGGCTCCGGTCGGGCAGACGGTGACGCAGGCCGGCGTCTCGCAATGCAGGCAGGAGCGTGGGAAATTGACCGTGCGCCCGCCCATCTCCGTGATGTGCTCATAGCTGTGCACGCGGTTGAACCAGACCCCGTCGGCATCGCCGCCGTAGGGATCGATGTCGGTCAGCGGCGCCATGTGGCCGCCGGTGTTCCATTCCTTGCAGGCGGTAACGCAGGCCTGGCAACCGACGCAGGTGTCAAGGTCGATGACGAGGCCGAGCTTTTTGTCGGCATGGGCGGGGAGACAGGTCATGGTCTGGCGGCTTCTCTTTCCCGGCGAAACTCGGCGCCGAAACTGAGCTTGTCGGGCGAGGGTTCGAAATGCGGCGGCTGCCGGAAGCGCTCGAACTGCGGTTCGGTGAAGCCGGCTTCTTCAGCCGCGCATTTGACGATGCGGACACGCAGGTCGAACCATGCCGCCTGGCCGGTGACCGGGTCGGAATTCGAGTAGCGTTTGCCATTGGCATCGGCAGAGGTCTGGTCGCCGATAATGTGATTGAGCAGGAAACCGCGGTTGGATTCGGCGGCGTCGTCCTTCAGCCCCCAGCTGCCGCGCCGTTTGCCGATGGCGTTCCAGGTCCAAACCGTATCCGCGTTAACGCCGTCGACCAGCTTGATCTGTCCCTTGACCTTGCCGTTGATGCTCTCGATCCACACCCAGTCATCGTCGACAAGGCCGAGGCCGGCGGCGGTCCGGTTGTGCACGAACAGCCGGTTCTGGCTGGTGATCTGCCTGAGCCAGGCGTTCTGCGAGCCCCAGGAATGATACATGTGCATCGGCCGCTGCGTCAGTGCGTGCAGCGGGTATTTCTCGAGGTCGACAGCCGCCTCCTCGAAGGGCGTGTACCAGAACGGCAGCGGGTCCATATAGGTCTCGATGCGGCTGCGCTCCGCCTCCGGCGGCAGCACCCGCCCATGGCCGCGCGCGGCGAGGCGAAACCGCTGAATCGGTTCCGAATAGAGCTGGAAGACGATCGGCTCGGCTTTCGGGATGAAGCCCATGTTCTCGGCGAAGTCGAGATAGGAGCGGTTGGCCATTTTGTAGTAGCGCTGGTCGTCCGCAAAATCATGGTGCCAGAAGCCGCCATTGTCGATGTAGCGCTGAAGCTGATCAGGATTGGCCTCGCCTTTGCCGATCGAGGTTCCGTCCTTGCCGCGCCAGCCGGCGAGCGGGCCGATGCCCGGCGTGCGCTCATGATTGACGATGTAATCGGCATAGTCGCGGTATTTGGCCGAGCCGTCGTCGTCGACGAAGCCGGGCAGGCCGAGGCGCGCGCCGAGCTCGATCAGCACCGTCTGGAACGGCCTGACATCACGATCCGGCTCGACGACGGGATGGCGGATGGCGTCGCCCGGGCCGTCGGCGTGGCTGATCGGCCGATCGAGCAGGCTGATGCAGTCGTGACGCTCGAGATAGGTGGTGTCGGGAAGCACGAGATCGGCGAACGGCACGGTCTCGGAATAATAGGCGTCGGAATAGATGATGAAGGGGATCTTGTAGTTTCCGGCCTCGTCGCTGTCGGTCAGCATCGCCATCGTCTCGACGGTGTTCATCGACGAGTTCCAGGCCATGTTGGACATGTACATCATTAGCGTATCGATCCTGTAAGGATCGCCGGCCCAGGCATTACGGATGACCGTGTGCATGAGCCCGTGTGCTGCCAGCGGCGCATCCCAGGAATAGGCCTTGTCGATACGGATCGGCGTGCCGACGTCGTCGACCAGCAGATCGTCCGGACCGCAGACGAATCCAAGCGGCATGCCTTCGAGCGGCGTCATCGGCCTGACGTCCTTGCCCGCCGGCTTCGGCCCCGGCGGCGCCGACCGCGGATAGGGCGGCTTGAAGCGAAATCCGCCGGGCACGTCCACCGTACCCAGGAGTACTTGGAGCAGGTGGATGGCGCGGCAGCTATGAAACCCGTTCGAATGGGCCGAGATGCCGCGCATCGCGTGCATCGACACCGGCCGGCCCTTGATCGTCTCATGCCGGCGGCCGGCCCAGTCGGTCCACTCCACCGGCAGTTCGATCGCCTGTTCGAAGGCGACATGCGCCAGTTCGGCGGCGGTCCGGCGGATGGTGTCGGCGGGGACGCCGCAGCGTTCGGCGACCGCATCGGGAGAATAGCTCTCCTGCAGATAGCGGTCGGCAACGAGCTGGAAGACCGGAACGCAGCGGCGGCCATCGACCTGGAAGTTGCCGGTCAGCGCCGGCTTTGCGTCGGTATCGGTGACGCTGACGGGCACTTTCGCCACCCTGTCCCAGGCCAGCGGATTGCCGTTACCGTCGCGTGCGAACAGCCCATCGTCGGCAGCATTCGGCTCCTGGATGACGAGGACATGAGCATTGGTGTAGCGCAGCAAATAATCGAGATCGACGCGGCCGGCCTTCAGCAGTTCATGGATGAGGGCTAACACGAACAGTCCGTCGGTACCGGGCCGGATGCCGATCCAGTCATCGGCAATGGCGTTGTAGCCGGTGCGGCACGGATTGATCGAGACCACCTTGGCGCCGCGCGCCTTGAGCTTGCCGAGACCGATCTTGATCGGATTGGAATCATGGTCCTCGGCAACGCCGAACAGCATGAAGTATCTCGTGTTGTCCCAGTCGGGTTCGCCGAACTCCCAGAACGAACCGCCGATCGTATAGAGCCCGCCGGCCGCCATGTTGACCGAGCAGAAGCCGCCATGGGCGGCGAAATTCGGCGTGCCGAACTGGCTCGCCCACCAGCCGGTCAACGATTGCGACTGATCGCGCCCGGTGAAGAAGGCGAGTTTCTTCGGATCGGTCCGGCGGATTTTCGAAAGTCGTTCCGTCGCGATTGAGAAAGCCTCCTCCCACTCGATCTCACGAAATTCTCCCGAGCCGCGCGGACCTGTGCGCAGCAATGGTTTCTTCAACCGGGCCGGACTGTAGTGCTGCATGATGCCGGCACTGCCCTTGCCGCACAGCACGCCGCGATTGACCGGATGGTCCTTGTTGCCGTTGATGTAGCGGACCTTGCCGTCCTTGATGTGGACGTCGATGCCGCACCGGCAGGCGCACATGTAGCAGGTGGTCTTGGCGATGCTGTCGGAGATATCGGGCGAAGTATCGACGCCATCGCCCTCGTCGGGCGCGCGCGTGTCGGCAAGCGACCGTTGGGACGGTGCGGAATTGGCGCCGCGCAGCGGTCCGTGGCTCATGATCTGCTTTTGTGGTCCGAGTATTTGGCTCGCGTTTTCGGCCCGGGGCCGCGCATGTAATGCTCTTCCGGATGATAGCCGTTGCCGGTGAGCCGCCGCCGCAAGCTGCGCGTCCAATGGGAAAACAGGGATTTGAACCGCCCGATCACTTTCTGCCTTTTGCGGACTGGCCGCGATATTTTTCCAATTTCCTGCAAAAACTTAGAACAAAACGATCGATCTGTCTAACAAGTTGCTCTTGTAATTCCAATCGAATTTCTTTCTTAATTCTCTCATGACCCTGGACCAATTGCGGATCTTCGTTGCTGTCGCCGAACGAGGACACATGACCAAGGCAGCCGAGCTGCTGGGTATTTCCCAATCGGCCGCCTCGGCCGCCATCCGCTCGCTCGAACGGCAGCATGGCGTCCAGCTATTCAACCGGGTCGGTCGCAACATCGAGCTGGCGCAGACCGGGCGCCGGTTCCTGCCCGAGGCCAAGGCCGTGCTTGAACGGGCGACTGCCGCCCACGACGTGCTGGAGCACGTCTCGCAGACGATCACCGGCAGCCTTTCCATCGCCGCCAGCCAAACCATCGCCAGCTACTGGCTGCCGCGCCGGCTGGCCTCCTTCCACGAGGCCTATCCCGCCGTCAGGCTGAGCGTGACCATCGGCAACACCAGGCAGGTTGAGACCACCGTACTGGACGGTACGGCTGATTTTGGCCTGGTCGAGGGGCGCACTGATTCGGACATATTGCGGCGCGCCAAGGTCGATGTGGATCGCCTGATGCTGGTCGTGGCGCCTTCGCATCCCGAGATCGCTGAAGTCTCGCGCGGGCATCCCGATATCAGCGAGCTCCGCTGGATCATCAGGGAGGGCGGGTCGGGCACCCGCGAGGTGCTGGAAGATCTTGCCCGCCGCGAAGGGATCTCGTTCGCGGAACTGCGAATATTCCTGGTGCTGCCGAGCAACGAGGCGGTCCGTCAGGCGGTCGAGGCTGGCGCCGGCGCCACCATCATTTCGGAACTCGTTGTCGAACGCGCCGTTGCCGAAGGCAGCTTGCGTTCCGTGCAGATCGATCTGCCGAAACGTGATTTCGCCATGATCACGCACCGTGACCGGCAGGCAAGTCTGGCCCAGATGGCGCTCAAGGCGCATCTGGGCGCGAAGGCCGGCGAGACCGTCCGTGGGTAAGCCGGGTCAGCCGAATTTCCGCTGCGCATCGAGCGCCAGCCCAAGCCCGACCGAGCCGAACATATCACCTTCGATGACGGACGCCTGCGGCACCAAGGCTAATATCTGCTGCCTTGCCAGCGGGATGGCGGTCGATCCGCCGGTCAGGAACACCGCGGTGATGGCGGATGGTTTCACCTGCGCATCGCGGATCGTCTCGCCAACCGTCGCGGCCACCCGTTCGATATCCCTGGCAATCGTGGCCTCGAGCCCGGCGCGGGAAATTTCTGCCGCGAAACTCGCTCCGGGCAGCGCGACTACGACATCACCAGAAAGTTGCTGCGTCAGCGCGATCTTGGCCCTCTCGACCAAAGCGGCCAGTGCGTGACCGTAACGATGCTCGACGATGTGGATGAAACGGTCGACCAGGTCGGCGCGTTCCGCCTCGTAGCGGATCTGGCGCAGATGGGTCATCGCCCTGGCAGTGTAGACCAGATTGATGCGTTGCCATGTCGCCAGGTCGATGAAGTAGCTGGCCGGCAAGTTGCGCTTGCCGTCCTTGGTCGGCGAGAGGTAGCCGAGCTGCGGCATCACATGGGTGATGCTCAACAGCCGATCGAAGTCGGTGCCGCCGATGTGGATGCCTCGGCTCGCCAGGATGTCGTCCTTGCGATCGAGGGAGCGGGCGCGCTGCGGCGAGACCCGCACGATCGAGAAGTCGGACGTGCCGCCGCCCATGTCGACGATCAGCGCCAGTTCTTCCCGCGTGACCTTCTGCTCGTAGTCGAGCGCCGCCGCGATCGGCTCGAACTGGAAGGCGATATGCTTGAAGCCCTGGGTGCGGGCCGCGTTTTCGAGTTCACCTTCGGCCTTGGCATCGGCCTCGGCATCGTCGTCGACGAACTGCACGGGACGACCGAGCACCACGCTTTCAACCGTGTCGTCCGCATCCCCTTCCAGCCTTTTCCTGAGATGGCCGACGAACAGACCAATGATCTCGGTGAAGGCGATCGATCGGGACTTGATGCGCGTCTTTTCATGGACAAGCGTACCGCCGAGTACGCTCTTCAGCGAGCGCATCAGACGACCATCGATGCTGTCGGTATAGTTGGCGATGGCGCGGCGCCCAAAATAGGTGCGGTTGTCCTCGAAATTGAAGAACACCGCGCTCGGCAGCGTCACCTCGCCGTCTTCCAGCGCCACCAATCGCGGCTGCCCGTTCCTGATCACGCCGACGGTGGAATTCGAAGTGCCGAAGTCGATACCGCCGAATGCTGGTCGCATGGCAAAGTCCTATATTTTTGATTTGGGGAGCGACAGCCGGTGTTCGGCCTGGCCGGGGTCGCGGTCTAACCCACGAGCGTAAAAAGGGGAACCGCCTTTTTGAAGAGAGTTTAATCCTTCCGGAAGACGAGCCTTCCGAGCCACCCTGTCAGCATGGCCAACGACACCGCGAAGACGCCATACAGGAAAGAATAATCGTGGGCGACGCGGAAGATCGACTGTTCGAAACCGGACTTGCGGATTTCGAGCTGGGCGGAGCTTTCCTTGATGAACAGGCCGCTCTTGAACAGGAACGCGCGGGCCTTGTGGGTGCCGACCGGAACGTTGGGGGCGAGCCTGACGGTGGCGCGGAACAGGTTCTGCGACAGGAACTGCACGCCGCCGACATTCACGCTGTAGAGGCCGGTCGCCGTCTTGCGCTCGCGCAGCGCTGCGGTGAACTCCTGGATGGTCGCCGGACTGTCGTCATCGTCGGCCGGCTGCATGTAGATGTTGGCGGCGCCGAGCGACAGTTGCCTGTAGCTGTTGGGGTCGGTGACGTCCTGCAGCGGCCGCGTCGTCGCCACCGAATAGGACACCGGCACATTCTTGAAGGTTTCGGACTCCAGATTGATCCAGATGCCGAGCACCCTGTCCTTGCGGCGCACGACGACCTTCCGGGCCGGACCCTCAAGCACGACGACGATGTCGTAGCGCCCTTGGCGGGCGACACGCGGGTCGGCATTTTCCAATGAGCCGAAGATGGTAAGGTCGGCACCGGAAAACCCGGCGGTGATTGAGACATAGTCGGTGGACAGGCCGATCTGGATGTTTTCGGTAGCCGGCGTTTGCGCTCTTGCCGGTGACGAGGCGGCGAACAGCGACAGGGAGGCAGCGGCCAGGAACGGCTTAAAGCGCGCCATCAGGTCGGATCCGCGCCGGACAGGGAATACAGGCTGGGCGGTGTCACGAACAGATCGATGGCGAGCCGGAAGGCAACCGCCAGCACCAGCAATGCGAGCAGCGCCCTGAGCTGCTCGCCGCGCAGCCTTTGGCCGGCCTTGGCGCCGTATTGCGCGCCGGCGACGCCGCCGGCCATCAACAGAAAGGCGAGCATGACGTCGACCGTCTGGTTGGTGGTGGCATGGACCAGCGTGGTGTAGGCCGAGGTGAAGATGATCTGGAACAGCGAGGTGCCGATGACGACGTTGGTCGGCACTTTCAAGAGATAGATCAGCGCCGGCACCATGATGAAGCCGCCGCCGACGCCCATGATCGACGACAGGAAACCGATGCCGGCGCCAAGGCCGAGCACCGGGATGACGCTGACGAAAAGCTTCGAGGCCCTGAACCGCATTTTTAGCGGCAAGCGGTGGATCCAGTTGTGCTGGCCGGATTTCTTCAGCACCGGCGCCGCGCCGCTGCGCGTGGCGCGCAGCGCATTGACGCTCTCGACCAGCATCAGCCCGCCGACGGTGCCGAGCAGCACGACATAGAGCAGCGAGATGAACAGGTCGAGTTGGCCGAGCCGGCGCAAGAAGCCAAAGACAAAGATGCCGCCGGTCGAGCCGACGATGCCGCCTGCCAAAAGCACACCGCCGAGCTTGAAGTCGAGCGTGCCGCGCTTCACGTGCGACAATGCGCCGGAGAAGGAGGAGGCGATGACCTGGTTGGCGCCGGTAGCGACCGCGATCGCCGGCGGAATGTTGTAGAAGATCAGCAGCGGCGTGATGAGGAAGCCGCCGCCCACTCCGAACATGCCCGAAAGGAAACCCACCGCCGCGCCCATGGCCAGCAGCACGAAAATGTTGACGGAAATTTCCGCGATCGGGAGATAGATGCCCACCCGTCAGTCTCGATCAGTTTGCCTCTCGACGAATGCAACCGTTGCGGGCATTTCGCGCCTAAAAGCCTATCTCGTTCTTGCGCCGGCCGGGCGGCGAAGTCAAACCTCGCCACGCCGCCGAAACAAAAAACAACTCAATCAGTTAACAGGCAAATGTGTGGCAAAGGCGTCGCGGAAACGACGCATCTGACGTTATTTGCGCGCAAGCAGCGCCTTGACCAGTTTTTCGTCGACCGCGCCCGTCGGCTTCAAGTCGTTGTCGGTCTGGAAAGCCATGATGGCATCCTCGGTTTTCTGGCCCATCACGCCGTCGGCATTGCCGGCCTCATAGCCGTTCTTGTTGAGAATGCGCTGGATGTTCTGAACGACCTTCTTCATGTCGACGCTGGCGGTTGTCTGCGGCGTGCCGTCCTGCCACGATTCGGGAATGTCGGCCGAATTGGCCGCAGGATCGAGCGGCTTCGCCTTCCACAGTTCGGCGGCGGTACGGGCGCGTTCGAGCTGCTCGGGCTTGAGCGCCCTGGCGATCTCGTCGCGCTTTGCCGCCGCATCCTTGTCGCCGGTCTTGGCAACGAGCGCGAACCATTTGTAGGAATCTTCGAGATTCTGCTTCATGCCGACGCCCTTCGCCGCCAGGATGCCGAGATTGAATTGGCTGTCCTTGACACCGAGATCGGCGGCCGCCTGGAACCAGTGCGCGGCCGATTCATTGTCGGTCACGCCGTCCGCAGCCATGGCAAAGAGCACGGCGAGATTGTGCATGGCGCTGGCGTTGCCTTGCTCCGCGGCGAGCTGGTACCACGTCTTCGCCTTCTTGACGTCGCGCGCGACGCCGGTGCCCTTCTCATAGAAGTTGCCGATGCGGTATTCCGCCGGCGCGAAGCCGAGCTCGGCGGCCTTTTCATACCATTTGGCGGCCGCTGCCATGTCTTGCTTGACGCCGCGCGATTCGGCGTAACGCGAGCCGATCTCGAACAACGCCTTGGCGTCGCCGCCGGCCGCTGCGTCACGCAAGGCAGCCGGGCCGGCATCGGCTGGGATGTCGATCTTGGCAGCGGCCGCCGTCGTCGAAGCATCCGCGGGCGTGACCGTGCCGGTCATGTCCGGGGTCGCGGGCGTGGCGGCCGGCGCTGTGGCCATTGGCTCGGTGTCCGCAGCCGTCGGGCCCGCATGTGCCGAGGCTGTCACGTTCGCCGCCGCCTGATCGGGCGACGCCGTTGGAGTGATGGGCGCAGGAACAGGTTCGGCCTCGGGTCCGATTTCCATCGGCGTTTCGGCGTCCGACGGCGCGGCGAGGGCGGTCTGCGCCGGCATGTCGTCTTCGGTTACCGATTCGGACGGCTCTGCCTGCCGGACGACGCGGGCCGGCGCGCTGTCCTGCGCTGCAGTTTGCGCGTCCGTCTTCGGCTCGCTGGCGGTACCGGCCGACGCGGTTTTCGCTGGCTGCGCGGCCGCGATCGGCGCCGCATCGTTGCTCGCCATTTCGACGGGGTCGGAGAAAAAGGCCGCGCCCAGTTGCAGGCCGGCGAGCGCCAGCATGACTGCGGCGGCCGCCATCAGGATCGGCTTGCGCCGCGCCTTGAGCAGGTCGCCGATCCTGAGCGCCTTCACCGGGCCGCTCATCTTCGATTGCCGCTTGAGAGCGTCGGCCTCGGCGGCCGCCGCTTGCGCCGCGCGTCTGGCTGCGGCGATGAAGTCGGCTTTCGATGCATCGGCACTGCCGGGCCTGACCGGCGGTCCGCGTTCGTCGCGCACGCGTTTCATGATGGCGTTGAGGTCGGGTGGGCCGGAGCCGGGCTCCAGCGGCCGGTTGGCAACCTTCGGATCCAGCGGCTCGTCGAGATCGACGCTCGGTATCTCGACATCAGGCGCCGAGCCGGCAAGCGGTGGAACGTCTGCCTCCTTCTTACCCTTGAAGACGCGCGCCAGTCCGCCGAGCATCGACTTCCGGCCGCCGGGCTGCTCACTTTTCTCCGTCACAGTATCCGAACCAAGCGCCGCCATGGCCGCGGCCGCAGCGGCTTCGGCCGGCGTACGCGTGCCCGGTTCGCTACGCGAACCTGGTTCATTGCGCATGATGGCCGTGGCATGGCTGTCGAGGTCGGCCATGTCACCCGTCAGCGGCAATGGCTGGTCGATGTCCATGGACGGCGCGTCACGTACGGCCATCTTTGACGATCGCGCGCCGCGCCAGCTGTCCGGCTCGGCCGATTGCGTATTCAGAAGTTCGCTCACCGCGTCGGTCGGCTCGCCGGTTTCCAGTGAGCCCAGCCGGTCGACGATCTTGAGCAGGGTGTCGTGGATGGCCTCGAAGGTCCTCGAATTGCGCTCGTCGGAACGGCGCGTCAGTGATTCGAGCGTCTTCAGATCCTGGGCGAGGCCAGAAACGGCCGCCGTGTTGGCACTTGAGTCGGCCAGTGAGCGGACGGCGCTCTCGGCTGCCTCGCGCGCAGCGCTGAGGATGGAATCGCGGGTGCCAGCCAGCGACTTCTCGATTTCGTCGAGACGAGGGCTGATGTCCTCGAATTCCGGCAATGGCGTGCCGGGCTTCGAAAGATGCGCCGACAGAGCCGCGACTTGCGTCTCCAGGCTGCGGATCAGGGCCGGGTCGATGCCGGCGACTTGTGCCGCCGATGAATCCAGCCGGCTTGAAATATCTTCGAGGCGGCCTTCCAGGCCACGGATCGCCGCTTCGCTTGCGGAATCGGGAACGCGCGTTTCCATGCGCTGGGCCAGCGCGCTGAAGCGGGCGTCGATGGCATCCATGATGCCGGCGCCGTCGATCTGCGGCATGCGCTGGTCTAGCCTGTCGACGACTTCGTCCAGCCGGCGCTCGAGATCACGAAACAGCAAGTTGCCTTGTTCGATCGCGTCGCCTTGGCGGCGCTCCATCATGCCGGACAGCACGTCGAAACGTTGCTCCAGCCCCTGGAAGATATAGTCGGCATCCGGCATTGCAGGCGCCCTGTCGATCTTGTCGGCAATGAGCGCGATCTGCTTGTCGAGACGCTCCATCGCCTGCTCCGGCAAATTGGCCCGGCCGGCAAGATCGTCGACCCGGCTGGACAGCATGTTGAGGCGGTCGATGACCTCGCCGCTGGGGTGAACTTGCGTGACTTCCTCGATCTGCTGGGCAAGCGAGGCGATCCGCTTCTCGATGCGTTCGAAGGGTTCGGGGTCGAATGAATTGGCCTGCGCGGCGACGGTGGATGCGACGATAGCGCGGGAAATCTCGTCCAGCCGCTCGTCGATCATACCGAATGTGCTGCTGCCGCGATTGTCCTGCTGCCTGGCGAAATGATCGACGGCGCTGGCAAGCGTGCGGACCTTCTCTTCGATCGACCGCAGCGACAGCGACTCCGGCAAATTGTTGACGGCGTTGCTGATCTGCTCGAGCCGGTCGGTCAGAATCGAAAGACCGGGTGCGTCCGACCGCTTGCGGTGATCGGCATCGACACGATCCTCGAACGCGGTCCAGCGGCGGTCGAAATCGTCCCAGCGGCGGCCAACCGCCTGCACGCTCTCCTCGCGCGCCAGCGTGTCGAGCGCGGCCTTGACCTGCTCCAGTTCGAGCCGGAGCATGTTGACGCTTCTGTCGTCGCTCCTTTCGGCCAGAGTCTGGATGGCGCCGGAAAGCCGCTCAAACTCGACGCCGCGTTCGGCGCTGCCTTTGCCGCCTCCCGATTGACCACCCGGCTCGGCGCTTGCCTGGAAAGCCCGCTCGATGTCCTTGCGCAGCGCTTCGAATTCGCGCTGCAGGCCGGCGGTCATCTGGTGGCGCAGTTCCTCGCGCAGGCCGCGCAATTCGCCGGCGATCTTGCCGACCACGGCGACGCCGTCTTCTTGGCCGCGCACACGGTCGATATCGCGGGCGATCGCCTGGTAAGTCTGGTCAAAGGCAGCCGGCTCCGGGCTTTTCGGCGGCTGCGCCGGGCGCGGATCCTCATAGGGCCGGGCGCTGGCATAGCGCGGCTCCGCGCTCGGCCGGCGCGAATCGGGACGCTCGCTCAGGTCCTCGCGCGTCCGCTCCAGCCGCTGCTCCAGCGTTTCCAGGGAACGGTTGAGCTGTTCAAGCGTGGTGTGCGGCCTGCGCTGCCTGCCGACGTTGAGTGTATCGAGATAGGACCGCTTGCTGTTCATCGATGCGCCCGTTCAGAATTACTGCTGGCTTATGACCAGTTTCCCAAAGTCCTGCCGGAAACGAAGGCGGCCGCGCGGCTTGCTGCGGTGGAAGACGAGCTTCCCGGGTTTCACCCACGCTCCGAAAAACCGTGAAAAATTCGCTACAGGATAAACACGGGTAACCGACATGCGCACATTTCGCCCAACGTGGTAAACAACGCGTTAACCAAGCTTAAGAAGTTGCAACGTTGTTGGCGGGCTGCCTAAGCGCCGCCGGGCCATGCGCTGGCGGATGCGGCAAAAAGTTCCTCCCCCACAACGCCCTTGCTTCGTGAGGCGGCTATCGGTATAGAATTGACGTAAACGTAAAGGTGCACAGACTGTGCCGTTTGCGATTTGTTTGTTGAAACCACGAGTGGAAGCACGCCCCCGCTTCCGCTCAGGCGACGCAAGGTCCGGGACCGCGGCGCCACCAGATGGGGAAAGCCAGTGACCATGAAACTTGTTTCGCCCGGCGAAGCCGCGGCCAATACCAATGACATGTCTGACAAAGCCGGCGAGGATCTTGTCCGCATCGGCGAGATGGCCAAGAAATACGGAGTAACGCTGCGCACGCTGCGTTTCTACGAGGACAAGGGTCTTCTCACTCCGCAGCGCGACGGCTCGACCCGTCTCTACACGCGACGCGACAAGGCTCGGCTGAAGCTGATCCTGCTCGGCCGCAAGGTCGGATTCTCGCTGCGCGACGTCAAGCAGATGATGGATCTGTATGACCCGACTGGCTCCAACACCAAGCAGTTGCGACTGGCGCTCGACAAGTCGGAGAAGCAGCTTGCCCGTCTGCAGAAGCAGCGGGCGCTGATCGACGATGCCATCAACGAGTTGAGCAACTCGATGGCGGCGGTGCGTCAGATGTTGATCGAACGTTCGGCGCCGCAGGCCAGCGCCGCCGGATAATTCGGCCTCGCCGGCTTCCGGTGAACGGCCTTCTGACGAAAGAGAGCCGCGGGGCGTTGGCCGCGCGGCTCTTTCTGCCATCCGGCTGCGTCGGGATGAATACACATTTCAATCGTTCCGCACTGGCTTCAATGGTGTAGCGCCGCTACGCTCGCGGGTGAGGCCCCGGAAAAATTTGCGACATCGAAAAGTTGACGTTTACGCAAACGTCAACTTTTGCTATCCCGACCTGAACATTGGTCCGCATGCTGTCCCTGATTCATTTTTTGGGGCTTGATTTCGGAGCCAAGGCCGCATGGTGGAGGAAACGCATGCCGATCTACAGGGCGCCGGTCCAGGACACGCTGTTCGTGCTGAACGAGGTGCTGGGCTACCAGCGCTATTCCAATCTTCCCGGATTTTCCGACGCGACGCTGGATGTGGTCGAGGCCATCCTCGCCGAAGGCGCCAAGCTCGCCGAAAACGTCATGCAGCCGCTGAACCGCGTCGGCGATATGCAAGGCTGCGTGCGCCATGACGACGGTTCGGTGACGACGCCGAAAGGCTTCAAGGAGGCCTTCGACCAGTATCGCGAAGGCGGCTGGATGGGGCTGGCCGCACCCGTCGAATTTGGCGGCCAGGGCCTGCCTTACGCGGTGCATACCGCTGTTTCCGAATATATGATTTCGGCCAACATGTCGCTGATGATGTATCCCGGCCTGACGCAGGGCGCGATCGCGGCGATCATTACCCATGGCACCGACGAGCAGAAGGCGACATGGCTGCCGAAGCTGGTCGAGGGCATCTGGACCGGCACCATGAACCTGACCGAGCCGCATTGCGGCACCGATCTCGGCCTGCTGCGCACCAAGGCGGTTCCCAATGGCGACGGCACCTACAGGATTTCAGGCCAGAAGATATTCATCTCGGCCGGCGAGCACGACATGTCGGACAACATCGTCCACCTCGTGCTGGCCCGCATCGAGGGCGCACCGGGAGGCGTGAAGGGCATTTCGCTGTTCATCGTGCCGAAGCTCAAGCTCGATGCGTCCGGCAATCCGGGCGAGAAGAACACCGTCTCCTGCGGCTCGATCGAGGAGAAGATGGGCATCCATGGCAATTCGACCTGCGTCATGAACTATGACGAGGCGCAAGGCATGCTGCTCGGCGACGCCAATGGCGGGCTGAAGGCCATGTTCACGATGATGAACGAGGCCCGGCTCGGAGTCGGCCTGCAAGGGCTTTCTCTGTCGGAAGTCGCCTACCAGAACGCTGTGTCCTATGCCAAGGATCGCCTGCAGGGCCGCTCGCTGTCCGGGCCGAAGGCGCCGGACAAGAAGGCCGATCCGATCATCGTCCATCCCGACATCCGCCGCAGCCTGATGACTATGAAGGCCTTCAACGAGGCCGGCCGCGCGCTGGCGCTGTGGACGGCGATCAAGTCGGACATCGCGCACCGTGCCAGTGACGACAAGGACCGCCAGGCCGCCGACGACTACACCGGCCTGATGACGCCGGTGGTCAAGGGCGTGCTCACCGACAAGGGCTTCGACCACGCGGTGATGGCGCAGCAAGTGTTCGGCGGCCACGGCTATATCGAAGAGCACGGCATGAGCCAGTTCGTACGCGATGCCCGCATCGCCATGATCTACGAGGGCGCCAACGGCATCCAGGCGCTCGACCTCGTCGGCCGCAAGCTGGCCTTGAATGGCGGCCGCGCCGTGCAGGCCTTCTTCAAGGAGGTCGGCGAGTTCTGCGAGGAGAAGCGCACTGATGAGAAGATGGCGCCCTTCACCAAGGCGCTGAAGAAGGGCCTCAACGATCTGCAGGCGGCGACGATGTGGCTGATGCAGAACGGCATGGCCAAGCCCGACAACGCCGGTGCCGCCTCGACCGACTACATGCATCTCTTCGGCTTGGTGGCGCTGGGCTATATGTGGGCGCAGATGGCCAAGGCAGCCGGGGCGAAATTGGCGAATGGCGCCAACGGATCTTCGGCCTTCTACGACAGCAAGCTGGTGACGGCGCGCTTCTTCATGGAGCGGATCATGCCGGAAACGTCGGCGCACCTCGCCCGCATCTCCAGCGGCGCGGACACGCTAATGGCGCTGCCGGCGGAAGCGTTCTAAGCTCGACGTTCCCCTCCCCCTTGAGGGGAGGGGAGCGTTGGCGCGGGAGAAATAGCATGACCAACCCCGCCGAAATCCTCGGCCTCCCCAAACCCGCCTGGGCGGCGGACGAGGTGGGCATGCTCTACGACATGGCGCACCGCTTCATGTCGGAAGAGATCGCGCCGCGCTATGAAGAGTTCGAGAAGAACGAGATGGTCGACCGCGAGAGCTGGCTGAAGGCAGGTGCGGCCGGTCTGCTTTGTGCCTCGATGCCGGAGGAATATGGCGGTTCGGGCGGGACATTCGCGCATGAGAGCGCCATCATCGAGGCGATCGGCCATGTCGGCGTCGACGGTTTCGGCATTGGCTTGCACAATTCGATCGTCGCCCCTTACATCCTCCACTACGGCTCGGAGGAGCAGAAGAAGAAATGGCTGCCGAAACTGGCGACCGGCGAGTTGATCGGCGCCATCGCCATGACCGAGCCCGGCGCCGGCTCCGACCTGCAGGGCGTCAAGACGCGAGCCGAGAAGGATGGCAACCAATACAAGGTCAACGGCTCGAAGACCTTCATCACCAACGGCCAGCTCGCCAACTTCATCATAATCGTCACCAAGACCGATCCGGAGAAGGGCGCCAAGGGCACTTCGCTGATCGTCATCGAGACCGACGAGGTGGAAGGGTTCGAGCGCGGCCGCAACCTCGACAAGATCGGGCTCAAGGCCAACGACACGTCGGAACTGTTCTTCAACGATATGCGCGTGCCGACCTCCAATCTGCTCGGCCACGAGGAAGGCCAGGGCTTCGTCCAGCTGATGCAGCAATTGCCGCAGGAGCGGCTGCAGATCGGCACCGGCGCCATCGCCATGATCGAGCGGGCGCTGGCGCAGACCATCGACTACGTCAAGGAGCGCAAAGCCTTCGGCAAAGCGATTATCGAATTCCAAAATACCCAGTTCAAGCTGGCCGAACTGAAGACCGAAGCGACCATCGGCCGGGTCTTCTACAATGACTGCGTTGCCCGCCATATCGATGGAGGCCTCGACCCGGTGACGGCCTCGATGGCCAAATACTGGCTGTCCGACCTGCAGGGAAAAGTCGTCGACGAATGCCTTCAATTGCATGGCGGCTATGGCTACATGAATGAGTATCCGATCGCCCGCATGTTCCGCGACGCCCGCGTCCAGCGCATCTACGGCGGCACCAACGAGATCATGAAATTGCTGATTGGACGCTCTCTCTGAGAGACTTTCAGCAAACCAAGGAGCAAGAAAATGGCCGAAGCTTATGTCTATGATGCCGTGCGCACGCCGCGCGGCAGGGGCAAGAAGGATGGCTCGCTGCACGAGGTGCCGGCGGTGCGGCTCGGCGCCAAGGTGCTCGAGGCGATCCGCGACCGCAATGGGCTGGATACCGGCACCGTCGACGACATCATTTTCGGTTGCGTCGACCCGGTCGGCGAGGCGGGGTCTGTTATTCCGCGCGCCGCCGCCTTCGAGGCGGGCTACGACACGAAAGCGCCCGGCATGCAGATCTCGCGCTTCTGCGCCTCTGGCCTGGACGCCATCAATTTCGGCGCAGCCAAAATTGCGCAAGGCGCCGACGAGATTGTCATCGCCGGCGGCGTCGAATCGATGTCGCGCGTCGGCATGGGCGCATCCGGTGGCGCCTGGTTCATGGACCCCTCCGTTGGCCTGCCGGGCTGGTTCGTGCCGCAAGGCATCTCGGCTGACCTGATCGCCACGAAATACGGCTTTTCGCGCGACGACGTCGACGCCTATGCGGTCGAGAGCCAGAAGCGTGCTGCCAAAGCCTGGGGCGAGGGCCGCTTCAAGAAATCGGTGATCTCGATCAAGGACCAGAACGGCCTGACCATCCTCGACCACGATGAGCACATGCGGCCGGCGACCGATATGCAGTCGCTGGCGGCACTCAACCCGTCTTTCGTCATGCCCGGCGAAATGGGCGGCTTCGATGCCGTCGCGGTGCAGAAGCATCCCGAGGTGGAAGAGGTCAACCACGTCCATCACGCCGGCAATTCGTCCGGTATCGTCGACGGCGCGGCGGCCGTTCTGCTCGGCTCGAAAAAGGCTGGAAAGACGATCGGCCTGAAGCCGCGCGCGCGCATCCGTGCATTCGCCAATATCGGTTCGGAACCGGTGCTGATGCTGACCGGTCCGGTAGACGTGACCGAGAAGCTGCTGAAGCGCGCCAGGATGAAGCTGTCGGACATCGATCTGTTCGAGCTCAACGAGGCTTTCGCCTCGGTGGTGCTGCGCTACATGCAGGCTTTCGATATTTCGCACGACAGGATCAACGTCAATGGCGGTGCCATCGCCATGGGCCATCCGCTCGGCGCCACAGGTGCGATGATCTTCGGAACGGTGCTGGACGAACTTGAGCGTCGCGACCTCGATACCGCGCTGGTGACGCTCTGCATCGGCGCCGGCATGGGCACCGCAACGATCATCGAACGCGTCTGACGGGAGAGAGACCGATGAGCTATACCAATTTCACGCTGGACATCGACGCCGACGGCATCGCGCTGGTCACCTGGGACATGCCCGACCGGTCGATGAACGTTTTCACCGAAGAGGCGATGCTGGAGCTGAATTCCATCGTCGACAAGGTGGCGAGCGATGCAGCAATCAAAGGCGCGGTCATCACCTCCGGTAAGGATACGTTTTCCGGCGGTGCAGACATCACCATGCTGCAGAAGATGCTGTCGAAGTTCGCAGCCGACAAAGCCAAGGACCTGGACAAGGCGACCAAGGCGCTGTTCGACAATGCCGGTTATATGACCGGCCTGTTTCGCAAGCTGGAAACCTCAGGCAAGCCATGGGTGTCGGCGATCAACGGCACCTGCATGGGCGGCGCGTTCGAGCTGTCGCTTGCTTGCCATGGTCGTGTCGCGGCCGATTCCGACAAGGTCAGGATGGCGCTCCCCGAAGTGAAGATCGGCATCTTCCCAGGCGCCGGCGGCACCCAGCGCGTGCCGCGGCTGACCGACCAGCAGCAGGCGCTGCAGATGCTGACCTCCGGCCAGACGCTGTCGCCGCAGAAGGCCAGGTCGATGGGCCTGATCCACGAGATCGCCGAGCCGCAAAAGCTGGTCGAAACCGCCAAGGCCATGATCAAAAATGGCTTGAAGCCAGTGGCGCCGTGGGACGAGAAGGGCTTCAAGCTGCCCGGCGGCCCGATCTATTCGGTGGCCGGCGCCAATCTGTGGCCACCGGCCATCGCCATCCTGCGTCGCGAGACCTATGGCAACTATCCTGCTGCCGCCGCCATCCTGAAATGCGTCTATGAAGGCCTGCTGGTGCCGTTCGACACCGCTTTGCGCATCGAGCAGCGCTATTTCACCGAGATCATGCAGACAAGAGAAGCGGCGGCGATGATCCGCTCGCTGTTCGTGTCGCTGCAGGAACTGAACAAGGGTGCGCGCCGCCCGGCCGGCGTGCCGGAAACCAAGTTCAAGAAGATCGGCGTGCTCGGCGCCGGTTTCATGGGCGCCGGCATCGCCTTTGTTACGGCCAAGGCCGGCTTTCCGGTGGTGCTGCTCGACCGCGACATGGAAGCTGCCGCCAATGGCAAGGCGCATTCGGACAGCTTGATCTCGGATCAGGTCAGGAAGGGCCGCGCCAAGCCGGAGGACAAGGACAGGCTGCTGTCGCTTATCACGCCGACGGCCGACTATGCCGACCTCGCAGGCTGCGACCTGGTGGTCGAGGCGGTGTTCGAGGATTCGGGCGTCAAGAAGGACGCCACCGAAAAGGCGGAGGCCATGCTGAAGCCGGCGGCGGTCTTCGCGTCGAATACGTCCACCATCCCGATCACGTCGCTGGCGAAGAATTCGGCGCGGCCGAAGAATTTCATCGGCATCCATTTCTTCTCGCCGGTCGACAAGATGATGCTGGTCGAGATCATTTTGGGCAAGAAGACGGGCGACAAGGCGCTGGCCACAGCGATCGACTTCGTCCGCGCCATCAAGAAGACGCCGATCGTCGTCAACGACACGCGCGGCTTCTACGTCAACCGCTGCGTGCTGCGCTACATGTCGGAAGCCTACAAGATGCTCATCGAGGGCGTTCCGGCGCCGATGATCGAGAATGCGGCGAAGGCCGCCGGCATGCCGGTCGGTCCTTTGGCGCTCACGGACGAAACGGCGATCGACCTCGCGCAGAAGATCATGAAGCAGACCATGCGCGATCTCGGCGAAAACGCGGTCGACCCGAAGCAGATGGCGCTGATCAACACGCTGGTCGATACTCATGGCCGCTTTGGCCGCAAGAACGGCAAGGGTTTTTACGACTATCCGCAAAAGCCTGCCAAGAAGAAGTTGTGGCCGGGCCTGAAGGATCTCTATCCGCAGTTGGCGCCTGAAAAGGTCGACTATGAGGAACTGAAGCAGCGGCTCCTGGCCACCATTGCATTGGAGGCGGCCCGGGTGATGGAGGAGGGCATCGTCACCGATCCGCGCGAAGCCGATGTCGGCTCGATCCTCGCCTTCGGCTTCGCGCCCTTTACCGGCGGTGTGCTGTCTTACATCGACGGCATCGGCGCAAAGAAATTCGTCAAGATCGCCAAGGGTCTGCAGAAGAAGTACGGCGCCGAGTTCAAGGCGCCGAAGCTCCTGCTCGATATGGCGGAAAAGGGCGAGACTTTCTACGAACGCTTCGATCCCTATGCCAGGAGTGAGGCCAAGAAGGCGGCGTGACGCCGCCTTCTTGGTGGACAAGATCGCGGCCACCGGTTAGAACAGAAAAGGTATTTTTTCCTGTTCTGAAGGAGAGCAAAAGTGCTCTCGCATGACCGCGTATGGGCCGCAATCGATGCTCTCGCCGAGCGCTATTCGCTCTCGGCCTCGGGGCTGGCGAAGCGTGCGGGCCTCGATTCGACAGCCTTCAACAAGTCGAAGCGGCTGTCCTCGGACGGGCGGCCGCGCTGGCCGTCGACCGAATCGCTGGCCAAGATCATTGAGGCGACGGGCGCCTCGCTCGACGAATTCACGGGACTGGTCGAAGGCCGGGGCAAGCCCGGCCCCGGACCCCTGCCCGCACGGCGGTCTTCGGTGCCGCTGCTCGGCTTCGCCCAGGCCGGCGCCGGCGGTTTCTTCGATGATGCCGGCTTTCCGGCGGGGCAGGGCTGGGACCTGATCGAGCTTCCGGCACAGGCGACCGGAACCTCCTATGCGCTGCAGGTCCAGGGCGATTCCATGCTGCCGCTCTACCGCAACGGCGACGTGCTGATTGTCGAGCCGGGCGCTGCCACCCGCAAGGGCGACCGGGTCGTCGTCAAGACCAATGCCGGCGAGGTGATGGCCAAGGTGCTGGACCGTCAGACGGCGAAGTCGATCATGCTGGTCTCGCTCAATCCCGATCACCCGGACCGCGACATCCCCATGCGCGATGTCGAATGGGTGGCGCGGATTGTCTGGGCAAGCCAGTAAGGGCCGCCGGTGCGCCCGCTTCATGCAGTCGCCGCGGTGTTGACGATCCTGGCAATGGGGGCTGCGATTGCCGCAGGTGGCCGCGCCGTGCTGCATGACGAAAATGGGCGCGCCACGGCTCGGGCGCAGGCCGGCATCGCGGCGCAATCCCAAGCGCCTGCTACATCAGCAATTCCGCGACCCAAGGCGGCGGGGCCAGAGGCGCATTCCAGGGCCATCGATCCCAAGGTCGTCGCGCCGCCGCAGCTTCAACCCGAAGAGCTTGAACGGGTCGAGCCGCGCGCGCCGCTGAGTGATCTGGCGCTGGCCAGACCGCCCAAATCGAAAATGCCCGACGACTGGAACGGGACAAAACTGTTCCAGCCGATTGCAACTGCCGCCGGTGTGATCGAGGCCAAGGGCTACTCGGTCGCGGTTTCGGGTATCGACATCGTCACGCAGGACGAGACTTGCGCCGACGGCGGCAAGTCCTGGACGTGCGGCAGCCGGGCGCGAACGGCGTTCCGTGCTTTCCTGCGCGGCCGGGCGGTGGTTTGCGCGGTGCCGCCCGAAGGCGGCCGCGACCTGATCGCCGCCGAATGCCGCGTTGGCAACCAGGATGTCGGTCAGTGGTTGATCGAAAACGGCTGGGCGCGCGCAGCCAAAGGTGGCCCTTACGTCGAGGCCGGCGAGAAGGCGCGTACGGCGAGGAAGGGCATTTTCGGGCCGGCGCCCAGTCTCTCTGGCCTGCCTCCAGCACCAGCCCCTGTCGCGGCAACGCAGCCGACGCAGCCGATTCTCGATCCGTCTGCGACGACTACGCCGCCAACCGAGACGACGGCTACGCCGCCAGCTGACCAGCCAGCGCCTTCTGAATGAGCGCGCGGGTTTCTGCGATGCCGTAAAGGGCGGCGAAGGAACCGAAGCGCGGGCCGCGCTCCTGTCCGATTAAAACCTGGTAGATCATCTGGAAGAAGGCGACGGAGACGCCCGGCCCGCCCTCCGGGCTCTGCTTCGAATGGTCCTGATAGCGTTCGATCTTTCGCGCAACGTTGAGGGCGGCATTCTGGATCACCTCGCCATCGGCATCTGGCGGCAAAGCGGCGAGCGCGTCAGAGAGTTTCGTCAGCGCCTCGCGCTCGACCGCGTCGGCGGCCCGGTACACCTTGGCCGGCTTCACGAAATCGTCGAAATAGCGGATCGCATACTCGGCCAGCCGGTCGAGCTCGGGATGGGTCTTCGGCGTCACGCCTGATGTGTGGCGCGAAATGAACCCCCACAGCACGTCCTTGTTCTGGGCGTTCGAGGCACTGACCAGATTAAGCAGCAGCGCGAACGACACCGGCAGGTCGACGACAGGCGGGTTACCGTCATGCATGTGCCAGACGGGATTTCCCAGCCGCTCCTTCCACTCCTGCCGGCGATAGGCGGACAGAAAGGCGTAATACTCGTCCACCGCCTTCGGAATGACGTCGAAATAGAGCTTCTTGGCCTGCCGCGGCCGCTGGTACATGTAGAGCTCGAGGCTTTCGGTCGGCGCGTAGGTCAGCCACTCGTCTATGGTCAGTCCGTTGCCCTTCGACTTCGAAATCTTCTGGCCGTTTTCGTCCAGGAACAGCTCATAGACGAAATGCTCAGGCGCGCGCCCGCCCAGGATATTGCAGATACGGTCGTAGATCACCGCATTCGTCTGGTGGTCTTTGCCGAACATTTCGAAGTCGACGCCGAGCGCCGCCCAGCGCATGCCGAAATCCGGCTTCCACTGCAGCTTCACCCTGCCGCCGGTTATGGGCAGCGTGGTTTCGGTGCCGTCATCATCGAAGGTGATAGTGCCGGCCTTGGCGTCGACATGCTTCATGGGGACGTAAAGCACGCGGCCACTTTTGGGGGAAATCGGCAAGAACGGACTGTAGGTCGCCTGACGCTCCTCTCCGAGCGTCGGCAGCATCACGTCCATAATCTTATCGAAGCGTTCGGCAGCGCGCAGCAGAACGTCGTCGAAACGGCCAGCCTTGTAGTATTCCGTCGCGCTGGCGAACTCGTAGTCGAAGCCGAACGTGTCCAGGAAACGGCAAAGCATTGCGTTGTTGTGGTCTGCGAAGCTCGCATAGTCGCCGCCGAAAGGATTGGGGACGGACGAGAGCGGCTTGTGCAGGTGCGGCTCGAGTGCGGCGCGATCGGGGACGTTGTCCGGAATCTTGCGCATACCGTCCATGTCGTCGGAAAAGCACAAGATCTTGGTCTTGACCGTGTCCCGGGTAAGGACGCGGAAGGCGTGGCGCACCATCGAGGTGCGTGCGACCTCGCCGAAAGTACCGATGTGCGGCAGCCCCGACGGACCGTAGCCGGTCTCAAACAGGACGGTCTCGGGAAAGTCAGTGTCTTTGTAGCGCTCGACGATCTTCCTGGCTTCCTCGAACGGCCACGCCTTGCTTTCAGCCGCTGCCGCAAGCACCTCGGGATTGAGATCGATGATGTTTGATCCCGCCATGTCACTGTTTTCCAAATTGTTCGCCGGCATCGCCGCAAATAGGGGGCCGGAAGAGATTTTTTCCACCGGTCTCTAGGCGTGCCTGCCGTAGGCGTCAACGATCGCGGCTCTTTTTCCTTGCAGCGTCGGTGCCGCGTTCCTAACTTCGGAGCCCGTTTGAGGAGTTTTAAATGTCGTTGCCGCCGCATGAAGCCCTGATCTATCTGATGGTCATCACCTCCGCGTCCGATCGCGACATGACCGATGTCGAACTGGCGCAGATCGGCGACGTCGTCCGCTCATGGCCGGTGTTCGAGGACTTCGACAATGACCGGCTGGTCGGCGTCGCCCAGGACTGCCAAAAGATGCTGCACGAAAAGGACGGGCTGGAAGGCGTTTTGGCGCGCGTCGCTGAAGCACTGCCCGAACGCCTGCTTGATACCGCCTATGCCGCAGCCTTCGAGGTTGCGGCCGTCGACCTCGAAATGCGCTTGGAGGAGGTGAGGGTGCTGCAGCTTATCCGTCGCCAGCTCGATCTCGACACGCTCACCGTCGCAGCCATCGCCCGCGCCGCCAAAGCCCGCCTTCGCACGCTGACTTGATCCGGGCCCTGAAGGGTCAGAAGAAGCTGACCGGACCGGATCAGAAAAAACTGACCGGGAAATAGCGCAAATAAAATTCGGCGAAGATGCCCTTCACTGAGATCTGCTGCAGCGCGTAGTTGAATGCCGCGGCCAGCGCCGGATCGTTGGCCCTGGTGGCGATGGCCATTCCCGAGCCCAGATATTCTGGCGCCAGATAGGGGCCGCCGGCGAAGCGGCAGCATGCTGCGGCATCCGAACCGCCCAGCCAGAAGGCGAAGCGCATGCCGTCGCCGAAGGCGGCGTCGACCTTGCCGGCCTTAAGATCATCATAGAGTTCTTCCGGCCGGCCGAAGGGTACGACCTGAACGGTGCTGAAATAATCGCGCAGCATGCGCTCATGCGCGGAGCCGGCCACCACGCCGACGCGCCTGCCGCGCAGCCTGTCGAAGATCGGTTCCGCGAGCGCCTTTGTCTTCGGCATGATGAAGCGTGCCGGAAACTGCAGGTAGGAGCGCGAGAAGGCATATTTCGACCGCGACTCCGGCGTGGCGGCGATGCCGGCAATGATCGCTTCGCCTTCGCCCTTCTGCAGCGCCCCTTCGAGCTCGGCCCAGGGCAGTGCCTGGATCTGGCATTTTTCCGCGATGCCGAGTTCGGCGCAGATGGCGCGCGCCAGATCGACGTGGAAGCCGGACAGGCGGCCCGCCCCGTCGAGGAAGTTGAACGGCGGGAAATCGGTGGTGGTCAGGAATCTCAGACGCGGCAGCGCGGAAAGGTCAGGCTTCGGCAGCCGCTCCTTTGCATCCCACAGCACCGGCACTTGCGGCTCCGCGGCACGCGCTGCCGTGAGCCACTGTGCCCCCGTCATTGCCAGCATCAAGACGACGGGTATCCACCGAATTGCCACGATCGAGCTCCGCCCTGTCCTGTCCAATGTGGCTTTTGGTACGAAAATGACACAGGCACAACGGTTTTTGATTTCATCACGCCGATTTAGGGTTATGCTTGAGCGAGCTTGCAAACATGTGTGGCGTCGGCTGGAGGGTAGCTGCAAGGCGCTGCAAACAGAGAGGAGCAGGTTTGTAATCCGGGGTCGATGGCAAAGTGCAGGTAGCACTGGACCGTTGATCTTAACGCGGAAGGCAACATGGGGTAGATGTTGCGATGGGCCACTTCGATCGTACACTGGAATTCATAGATCAGCTGCAGCACGCCAACACGGCGGCCGCGGTCTGCGAAAAACTGCTTGGCATAACCTCGGAGTTCGGCCTGACGGCGCTGATGGCCGGAACGGTTCCGCAACCGGGCACGCCAAGAGGCCAGCAAAAGGACCATGTGCTGCTTTGCGAGTGGCCGGGAGAATGGCTCGAGCGCTATGTGGCGCGCAACTATGTCGACCACGACCCCGTCGTCAGCCACATGAAGCAGCTTCAGGCGCCGTTCCAGTGGCGGGAGGCGTCCCAGAGCATCCGCATCGACAAGAGCAGCGGCGAAGTGATGGGCGACGCCGGCGAATTCAAGCTGCGCGACGGTTTGGCCTTCCCGCTGGTTACGCTCGATGGCCAGATCGTCATGGTGTCGCTCGGCGGCGAAGCCGTCGAATTGTCTGGCGCCGATTTCGGACTGGTGTCGCTGGCCGCGACCTATGCGATAGGCCGTGCCATGCAACTCCACACGATGGCGGCCCAGACCATCGACCACGTCGAACTGACGCCGCGTGAGCGCGAATGCATGCAATGGGCCGCCGTCGGCAAGTCCGAATGGGAGATTTCACAGATTCTCGGCATTTCGGAACACACGTCAGAGAAACACCTTCTTAACGCCAAAAGCAAACTCGGTGCCGTCAACCGGGTGCAGGCGGTCGCGGAAGCGATAAGGCGCGGCTATATTAGCTAGCTCGGCCGTGCCGGCCTAGAAATTCTTGCCTACGTGATCGCGTAATTTTCTCGGGACAGCCCGGCCGTATCTTCCTATTGAACCTAGGAGACGGCAGATGCTTTTTTCCCTTACCACACAGGAACTTATGGAACGTCCCGACCTTTGGGAGGCCGTTCATCGTTTGCGCTACAAGATTTTCGTCGAGGAGATGGGCTGGACCGACCTGCAGCGCCCCGATGGCCTTGAGATCGATCAGTTCGACCATGACGAGGCGGTGCATCAGCTCGTCGTCCGCAATGGCGAACTCGCCGGTTATCAGCGGATGTTGCCGACAACGCGGGCGCATCTTCTGACCGAGGTGCTGGCGGACCTCTATGAAGGGACGCCGCCGTCCGGCCCGAACGTCTGGGAATTGACCCGCTACGCGGTGGCGCCGGGCTTTCGTGACGGCAAGCGCGGCGTCTCGACGGTCGGCACCGAGCTCATTGCCGGCTTCGTCGAGTGGGGGCTGAAGCGGAACGTCAACCAGGTGATCATCGAGTTCGAGCCGATGTGGGTCCTGCGGGCGCTGCAGTTGCACTTCCTGGCGAAGCCGCTTGGCTACCAGCGCACCTATGGCAACCAGCAGGTCGTCGCCACACTGCTCACCTTCAACGAGCATACGCTTGAGGTGGTGCGTTCTCGTCGCAGTCATTTCGCGCCGGTGCTGGCCAGGGGATATCCCGACAGGCTCGGAATGAGGCAGGCCTCGTGAGAATTGGAGACAGCCATGAACATCCACCCGCAAACAGAGTTTCGGAATCATACCCTGATTGTCACGGTGTCGTCGGAAGACGGCCGGCCAGTGCTGGACGGGCGAGCTTATGAAAGCCTGGCCAAGATCTTCCACGAAGCCGCAATCGACGATGATGTGCGCGTCGTGGTGCTGCGCGGCCTCGCCGGCTGCTTCTGCCTCGGCGGCGATTTTTCCGAATTCCTCGACGCCACCAAGCATCAAAGATTGATCGCCGCCGTCACCGACATGTTCCGCACGTTGGCGACGTTCCCGAAACCGGTCCTTGCCTGTGTCGATGGCGACGCCGTCGGCGTCGGCTGCACCATCCTGTTCCATTGCGACATGGTGATCGCATCTGATGAAAGCACGTTCCGGGTGCCGTTCGTCGATTTCGGCCTCGTGCCGGACGCGGCGACCAGCATCCTGGCGCCGCAGAAACTCGGTTATGCCGGCGCTTTCCGCTTCTTCTGCCTTGGCGACACGCTCAGTGCCGAGGACGCCAGGTTGCTTGGCCTGGTCACGGAGATCGTGGTGGGCGATGTCGAGGAAGCCGCACTTGGCAGAGCCAGGCAACTCGCCAAGAAGCCGGTCGCCGCACTGCTGCAGACGCGCGACCTGCTCAAGGGCGACACGGGCGCGCTCTGCGATCGCATTGACCAGGAGATTTCGCTGTTTCAGCAGGCTTTGCAGGACGATACCACGCTGCGGCGGCTGCAGCGGATTGCTCGGCTGGCGGCATGAGAAGTCATTCGGCAGAATGACAGGAACATCTGGAATCGTGCCGCGCGTCCTTGGGGCGCGCGGCACTGCTTCAGGCCTGTATTCCCAGGAACGAAGGCCCTTCCCCGATGATCTTCTTGTCTTCCTTGCCGATGGCGTCGAGATCGCGGCCGTCATAGGGAAGCGACAACAGGATGCGCCGGATGATGGCAAGTCGCGCGCGCCGCTTGTCGTTGGCACGCACGATGATCCAGGGCGCGAATTCCTCGTGCGTGCGTTCGAACATGACATCGCGCGCCTTGGTGTAGTCGTCCCATTTGGTGATGCCGGCAATGTCGATCGGCGAGAATTTCCAGCTCTTCAAAGGACTCCAGCGGCGATCGTGAAATCGCTCAAGCTGTGTTTCCCGACCGATGTTTAGCCAGAACTTGAAGAAATGGATGCCCTCGTTGCAGATCATCCGTTCAAAATACGGCGTCTCGTCCAGGAATTTCTCGTGCTGCTCCGGCGTGCAGAAGCTCATGACCGGCTCGACGCCGGCGCGATTATACCAGGAGCGGTCGAAGGTGACGAACTCGCCGGATGTCGGGAAGTGCGCGACATAGCGCTGAAAATACCATTGCCCGAGTTCGGTTGGGCTAGGCTTGGTCAGCGCTACGTTGCGCGCTGTCCTGGGGTTCATGTACTGGCGCAGCGCGAAGATCGTGCCGCCCTTGCCTGCGGCATCGCGTCCTTCGAACAGCGACATCACCCGCTTGCCCGTCGATTGCAGCCATGCCTGCGCCTTGACCAGCTCGATCTGCAGCCGCTCGAGCGTCTCGTCATACTCGTCGCTTTTCATTTTCTTGTCGTAGGGGTAGCCGCCGGCGCTCAGCTTGTTGTCTTCGACCCAGTCCGGAAGCTTTGGATCCTCGATGTCGAACTCGCGCTCCTTGCCGTCGATGCGGATCTTCAGCGGACCTGGAACGGGCGCGGCGGCATCTTCCTTGGGGTTTTTCATCGAGACGAACCTTTCCAGTTTCCGGACTCATGCTATTGGGAGCCTTACTGCATCGGCCTGAAAATCGGAATCGTTTTCGGAACGAACGATGCCGCAGATTAACAGTGGTAGGGCGTCCACTGTGCGTCCAATTGGACGCACGGCGCTCTAGGCCGGTCCAGCGGGAAGTTTGCACCCGGCCGGACCGGGTGGAGGAGTGCGCGCGAATGGCTGACATGGGCGGCACAGAACAGCGAAGCACGGCGCAACTGGTCGCCACTCGGTTGTGGAACAGCCGCTGGCTGCTGGCGGCCGGCATCGTCGCGGTCCTGACGGTCTATGGTTTCGCAGACATGACCGGCTACGTGGTGCTGCTGGCATGTGCCGTGCTGTTTGCCGCCGCGATGCTGCCGGCCGGCGTTGCGCGCCAGCCCGCGGAGGATGCCGCGGCGATCGAGGCGGGCGGGCTACAACAGCTGTCGGGAGAATATCTGGCGGCCGCCGTTGCCGATCCGCTGATCATCTTCGATCGCACCGCCACGATCGTCCATGCCAACGCCGCCGCCTTCGCCGCCTTCGGTGGCATCGCACCGGGCATGTCGCTGTCGCTGAAATTCCGGGCGCCCGAGATGCAGGCCTTGCTGGACAGTATTTTATCGGGCGCCGCCGCTTCGGATGTCGTTGACTATACCGAAAAGCTGCCGGTCGAACGGGCCTACCGGGTGAGTGCGTCTTCGGTCGGTCACGGTACCGACTTCTATGTGCTGGTCTTCAAGGACCAGAGCGAGGCACGCCGCATCGACCGGATGCGGGCCGACTTCATCGCCAATGCCAGCCATGAATTGCGCACCCCGCTCGCCTCGATCTCCGGTTTCATCGAGACGCTGCGCGGCCCGGCCCGCAACGACCCGGCGGCGCGCGAGCAGTTCCTGCAGATCATGCAGAACCAGACCGGCCGCATGGCGCGCCTGATCGACGACCTGCTGTCGCTGTCGCGACTGGAAATGAAACCTTATCTGAAGCCGGGAACTGAGGTCGATCTCCGCCAGACCCTCGACAGCGTCATCGATTCGCTGGGGCCGCTTGCCAGGCAGAACGGTGTTGCCATAGAGCGGGATTTCGCGGAAGGGCCGCTCAATGTGCCGGGGGATCGCGATGAACTTTTCCAGGTTTTCGAGAATCTGCTGGAAAACGCCTGCAAATACGGACAGTCGGGTGGACGTGTCGTGGTGACGATTTCTCATAGCGACGACGGTCCCGAACCGGGCATCGACGTCACCATCCGGGACTTCGGTCCCGGCATTCCCGAGGAGCACATCCCGCGCATCACCGAACGCTTCTACCGCGTCGATGTCGAAAACAGCCGGACCCAGAAAGGCACCGGGCTTGGCCTGTCCATCGTCAAGCATATCCTGACGCGCCACAACGCCAGGCTCTCAATCAAGTCGGAGGTCGGCAAGGGCGCAGCTTTCACGGTGCATTTGCCGGCGCACTGACGCCTCACTACCTAAGAACGCGTCGGCCGAAAACCGGAAGATTTTAGGACAGCCGGATGCGTGGATACGGGACTTAGGGCGTACTCTGTCTCCAAGTGGACGCACGTCGCTCTAACGGTTTCTTTTTTCTGTCATCCGGTTAGCGTATCAGCGGGGATTCGAGGAAACGACTCGGACCAGAAGACCCCGGGAAGGCATCTCTATGCAGTCCGTGCACATCGTCAGCGCCTATGACGAGGAGCTGAAATATCTGTCGAAGCGCATCGCCGCGATGGGCGGGCATGCCGAACGCATGGTCGAACAGGCGATCGCGGCCCTGGTCAACGCCGACCCCGGTCTTGCCCAGAAAGTCATCCGTGACGATGCCGTTCTGGACGAAGGGCAGCGCGAGATCGACGACAAGGCGATCATCATCATCGCCAAGCGCCAGCCGATGGCGACGGATTTGCGCGAGATCGTCGGCGCGATCCGCATCTCGGCGGACCTCGAACGGGTCGGCGACCTCGGCAAGAATGTCGCCAAGCGCGTGGTTGCCGTCATAGAAGGGCGCCAGCCGACCAGCCTGTTCCGCGGCATTGAGGCCTTGGCCGACCTGGCGTTGACGCAGCTCAAGGAAGTGCTCGACGTCTACGCGTCGCGCTCGGTGGAAAAGATCGGCTTGGTGCGTGATCGCGATGATCAGATCGACGCCGTGTACACCTCGCTGTTTCGCGAGTTGCTGACGTACATGATGGAAGATCCGCGCAACATCACGCCTTGCACGCACCTGCTGTTTTGCGCCAAGAATATCGAGCGGATCGGCGATCACGCCACCAATATCGCCGAGACGATCTACTACATCGTCACCGGCGACCAGATGCCGGCCGAGCGGCCGAAGGGCGACAAGACAGACAAGATTGTGCTTCCCGTAACGCTACCGGCGAAGTGAACGGCTGCCTCTCGAACCCATTGCTGATTTAGGCTAAGCTTTACCGAACGTTCCTGATCCTGACCCGAGGCCATGCCTCCAGGAGGTAGCGATGGAAACCGTTCGGAACCTGACGCCGGCCCCGCCGACATCGGCCATCGTCGCTTCCAGCGTCTATACCGCCGGCCGGCGTGTCGCCGACATTCCGATCGAGGAAGCTGGCGAATGGGCCAAGAAGCCAGGCCATGTCGTCTGGATCGGCCTGCTCGAGCCGGACCGCAACCTGTTGCTTCGCGTCCAGGCGCAATTCCACCTGCACGATCTGGCGATCGAGGACGCCGAGCATCCGCATCAGCGGCCGAAGATCGAGCAATATGGCGATGCGTTGTTCATCGTTGCCCGCACGGCTCAACTGATCGACAGGCGCGTCACCTTCGGCGAGACGCATCTGTTTGTCGGCGCCGGCTACATCGTCAGCGTCAGGCACGGTCCGTCGACTTCTTATGCCGCCGTTCGCCAGCATTGGGAAAGCTGCCCGCATTCGCTAGCCAAGGGCGAGGATTTCGTCCTCTATGCCATTCTCGATTTCATCGTCGACAACTACATGCCGGTGCTCGAGCAGATCGAGGACGAGGTCGAGGTGATCGAGGACAGGGTCCTGCTGAAGCCGATGACCGGCTCCGACATAGAGCGGCTCTACATGCTGCGCCGCGATCTCTTGCGCCTGCGCAACGCCGCGCTGCCGCTGGTGGAAGTCTGCCGCCGGCTGACCAGCGCCGACCTGCCGCAGATCCATGCGGCCATGCACCCGCTGTTCCGCGACGTCACCGACCACATCCGCACCGTCCAGGAGAAGATCGACAGCTTGCGGGAGGTGCTCGCATTTGCCTTCGAGGCGAGCCTCCTGGTTGGCCAGAGCCAGGAAACGGCGATCACCAAGAAGCTCGCCTCATGGGCTGCAATCCTGGCGGTGCCGACGGCGCTCGCAGGCATCTACGGCATGAACTTCAACGACATGCCGGAACTTAGGATGGAATATGGCTACCCGGTCGTTCTGGGAGCGATTATTTTGGTCTGCTCGGTTCTCTACTGGCGCTTCCGCAAGAGCGGCTGGCTGTGAAGAAAGCGAATAGGGAATAGGGCAAGAAACGACTTGCGCCTTTCGCAAAGGCTATTCGCTATTCAGCGACTGCGCCGCCGCTCCGAAGCGGGCTGAAACGCAATGCGAGCGTGGTACTTGCAATAGGGTCCGGTTTCGGCCGCGTCGTTGCCGCAGAAATGGAACTCTTCCGAAAGCGGATCGCCATTCGGCCATTTGCATGTCCGCTCGGTCAACTCGACGAGTTGCAAATGCCGCGAGATCGGCACGACGACGTTCTCGACCGGACGGACGTAATGACGCGCCACCGGT
The DNA here is from genome assembly GCF_055811755.1 of Mesorhizobium sp. WSM4840. NCBI lineage: Bacteria > Pseudomonadati > Pseudomonadota > Alphaproteobacteria > Hyphomicrobiales > Phyllobacteriaceae > Mesorhizobium > Mesorhizobium sp. WSM4840. Next base: position 75,353 of record NZ_JBVVQD010000002.1, on the reverse strand, counting down.
ACGGTGTCGAATTGCGCCTGCAGCGCGGTCGCGCCGATCGACGTGGTGATATGCCGCGCGGTGCTTGCCGCCCGCGACACCGATTTCTGGACGCTCGATCCTTGCACGCTCTTCTTCTGGCGTGCCGGCGTGGCGGTCGAGCGTCCGCGGCCCGACAGTTTCAGCCGATGCACCTTGCCGATGACGGCATTGCGGCTGACGCCCCCGAGCTGTGCGGCGATCTGGCTGGCGCTCAGTCCCTCCGACCACAATTTTCTAAGAAGTTCGACCCGCTCGTCAGTCCAATTCATGAGACCGCGCTCCTGCTGAAATGTGCGGCGATCGGAATCCTTCCACGATCCGGCTTCCGCCGGGCAGACACCACATATATCGGGTGATTAGGTCCGCCGCACGAAATCTAGTTATTTCTCGACTACAATTACCTTATGCGCTGACTCAGTGACAAGAGTCTGAGGGCCAACACGAATCAGTTTTTTCGGTTTTCCCCAACTTGCCCGGTCGCTGATGAGCCGGCGTCTCGCTGGAGAGCTTGCCGCGCGTCCTTGCGCGACCTTTTCGTTGACTTCATGGCCGAAAAACACGATAAGCCGCAAGGCCGCCGCTTTGGCGGCTTTTTGATTTTCCGGTTCCGGAGACGCATATAATGAGCGGTTCGGCGCTTTTCGAGACCTTTACCCGCGCACCCCTGGCCTTCGACCATGGGGAAGGCACTTGGCTGGTCACCGACAAGGGCGAGCGATATCTCGATTTTGGCGGCGGCGTCGCCGTGAATTCGCTGGGCCATAGCCATCCGCATCTGGTCTCGGCACTCACCGAGCAGGCGGCCAAGGTCTGGCATGTCTCCAACCTCTACGAGATTCCGGGGCAGAGCCGTCTGGGCGAGCGGCTGGTCGACGCCACCTTCGCCGACAAGGTGTTCTTCACCAATTCCGGCGCCGAGGCGCTGGAATGCGCCATCAAGACGGCGCGGCGCTATCACTTCGTCAAGGGCCATCCCGAGCGCTTTCGCATTATCAGCTTCGAAGGCGCCTTTCATGGCCGCACGCTGGCGACCATCGCCGCCGGCGGCCAGTATAAATACCTGGAAGGCTTCGGACCCAAGGTCGAAGGTTTCGACCAGGTCGGCTTCGACGACATCGACGCCGCCGAAAAGGCGATCACATCAGAGACCGCCGCGATACTGATCGAGCCGGTGCAGGGCGAGGGTGGCATCCGCCCCGTGCCGACGCAGTCGCTGAAGCGGCTGAGGCAGCTCTGCGAACAGCATGGCCTGCTCCTGATCTTCGATGAGGTCCAGTGCGGCATCGGCCGCACCGGAAAACTGTTCGCGCATGAATGGGCTGGCGTCACGCCCGACATCATGGCGGTTGCCAAGGGCATCGGCGGCGGCTTCCCGATGGGCGCCTGTCTCGCCACCGACGAGGCGGCCGTCGGCATGACCGCCGGCGTGCACGGCACGACTTTCGGCGGCAATCCGCTGGCGATGGCGGTCGGCAACGCCGTGCTCGACGTGGTGCTGGAAGACGGCTTCCTGGAGGAGGTCCAGCGCAAGGCGTTGCTGCTGAAGCAGGGGCTGGCGGGCGTCGCCGACGAGTTTCCTGACATCATCGAAGACATCAGGGGCACCGGCCTGATGCTCGGCCTGAAATGCGCCGCACCCAACACCAAGGTGAACATGGCGTTGCGCGACCAGCATCTGCTTGCGGTTCCGGCCGGCGACAACGTTCTTCGCCTGCTGCCGCCGCTCACCGTCACCGACGCCGAGATCCATGAGGCGCTCGACCGCATCCGTGCCGGCGCCCGGGGCCTGGCCGATGCCATCGCCGCGGCTGCCGCGAAGTAACAGTCGAAAGACCCCAAATGAGCCTTCGCCATTTCACTGACCTTTCCGCTGTTTCCGAGGGCGATCTGCGCTTCATGCTGGACGATGCCGTGGTGCGAAAGGCAAGGCTCAAGGCGGGCGAGCGGACAAAACCGCTCGAAGGCAAAGTGCTGGCGATGATCTTCGACAAACCGTCGACGCGCACGCGCGTGTCCTTCGACGTCGGCATGCGCCAGCTCGGCGGCGAGACCATCATGCTGACCGGCACCGAGATGCAGCTCGGCCGCTCCGAAACCATCGCCGACACGGCCAAGGTGCTGTCGCGCTATGTCGATGCGATCATGATCCGAACCACATCGCATGACCGGCTACTGGAGCTGACCGAGAACGCCACCGTTCCCGTCATCAACGGGCTGACCGACGATACCCACCCCTGCCAACTGATGGCCGACATCATGACCTTCGAGGAGCATCGCGGTCCGGTCGCCGGCAAGACAATCGCCTGGACCGGCGACGGCAACAACGTGCTGCATTCCCTGCTGGAGGCATCGGCGCGGTTCCGCTTCAACCTCAACGTCGCCGTGCCGGAAGGCAGCGAGCCGGCGCAGAAGCATGTCGATTGGTCGACGGCGCATGGCGGCAAGTTGCACTTCACCCGCTCGCCCGAGGAGGCGGTCCACGAGGCCGACTGCGTCGTCACCGACTGCTGGGTGTCGATGGGCCAGGAGCACCGTGCTCGCGGACACAATGTTTTCTCACCCTACCAGGTCAATGCGGCGCTGATGGCGAAGGCAAAGCCGGACGCATTGTTCATGCACTGCCTGCCGGCGCATCGCGGCGAGGAGGTCACCGACGAAGTCATCGACGGGCCGCATTCGGTAGTGTTCGATGAGGCCGAGAACCGGCTCCACGCCCAGAAGGCGGTTTTGGCCTGGTGTCTGGGCGCTTGATCCGGGCCACCTTGATCCGGCACTGCGTGGTGCCTATCTCAGGCGCATCACGCAAATCGAGCGCGTTTCGACGCATGCGCCCCGGAGGGCGGCATGGCCGCGCCCTGGAGCTTTGTCATGTTGGAAACTCATCAATTGGCTGAACAACAACCCAAACTCGGCGAATTCGGCTACGCCGGCGACGATCATGTCGTGCCCTTCGAGGTCGGCCCGCTCGACGTGCGCGGCCGCACCGTCCAGCTCGGACCGATGCTCGACGCGATCCTCAGCCGTCATGACTATCCCGAGCCGGTCGCTCGCCTGCTGGCGGAAGCCTGCGTGCTGACGGTGCTGCTCGGCACCTCGCTCAAGTTCGAAGGCAAGTTCATCCTGCAGACCCGCACGGACGGACCGGTCGATATGCTGGTGGCGGATTTTTCGACGCCGCATGCGCTACGCGCCTACGCGCGCTTCGACGCCGACCGGCTGGAGGCTCTGACGTCTGCCGGCGAGACTTCGCAGCAGACGCTGCTCGGCAGCGGTGTCCTGGCGCTGACGATCGACCAGGGCGCCCACACGCAGCGCTATCAGGGCATCGTCCAGCTCGACGGCGAGACGCTGGAGGAGGCCGCGCGCACCTATTTTCGGCAGTCGGAACAGATTCCGACCGATCTCAGGCTCACCGTGGCCAAGCTGTTGACGCCCGGCGTCGGCGGCGCCCGCGAGCAATGGCGTGCCGGTGGCATCCTGGCGCAGTTCCTGCCGCAATCGCCGGACCGCATGCGCGTGCCCGATCTTCCGGGCGGCGATGGCGATCCGCGCCAGGAGATCCACGATCCGGCCGACAATTCCTGGCAGGAACTGCTGGCGTTGCTTGGCACCATCGAGCCGACGGAACTGATCGACCCGACGATCGGCGCCGAGCGGCTGCTTTACCGGCTGTTCCACGAGCACGGCGTGCGCGTCTTCGGCGGCGTACCGGTTGCCGACCTGTGCTCATGCTCCAGGGAGAAGATCCGCGGCATTCTCGGAGGCTTCTCCGCCGACGAGATCAGGGACAGCACCGAGGATGGCGGCATTCACGTCGCCTGCGAATTCTGCTCGAAACAATATGACTTCGACCCGGCGGAATTTGCCGCCGCGCAATAACGAGCGTCAGTGCTGCCTATCTGCCCGCTGGCATTCTTCCAATGGAAGTAGGAATCGCCAAATACCGAGTGCGGTGCCTTCGCAGAACTTGGGTTCCTCGCCCCACGGAGTGGAGCCACCTCTCCCCCCGCTTCGCGAGGGCGAGGAACCCAAGTGAGCGTCAATTGACGGTGCGCCGCGTGCCCGGCAGGTCGAGCGAAAAGGCGGGGATGGCGACGTCGAACGTCTCGCCCTGCTTGTTGCGCATCGTGTAGTGGCCGACCATGATGCCGGATGGCGTTGAGAGCGGGCACCCAGACGTGTATTGATAACTGTCGCCGGGGTTGAGTTCGGGCTGGTCGCCGACAACACCGGCGCCGCGCACTTCCTCGACCCGGCCGGTGCCGTCGGTGATGTGCCAATAGCGTGACAGAAGCTGCACGAATTCATCCGACTGGTTGTCGATGGTCACCTGGTAGCCCCAGACATAGCGGTTCTCCGACGGGTCGGAGCGATCTTCCAGATAGAACGGCCTGACCTGTACTTCGATGTTGCGCGTAACGGCGCTGTACATAGACTACTCCACAATATGTAGACGGAACTTTCGACCCTCTCCGCAGTCTGGTCAACGGGGTGCTTCCCGTCGCTGCCCGCCTCCTTTGCGCGCAGGTGCCGAAGAACAATGTCATTTAAGTGACACATGACAATGATGGTGTGCAGGGCCGGGCGACTCAGCATTCTGTCGAACTGTTGAAACGGCTTTCATGCGGCCGGTTTTTTTTCTGGAGTGACCAGATATCGATGGAATTGACAGTCACAGCCGCCTTCCTTTCCACAGCTCTGCTTCTTGTCAATCTCGCCAGCATCCTGCTCGCTTCGTTGAAGCTGAAGCGGCCTGGCAGGATCACGCCGCCAGCCGGCAAGGCGCCGCCGGTGTCGGTCGTCGTGCCGTCGCGCGGCGTCGAACCGTTTGCCGAGGAAACGCTCGAGCGCGCCTTCTCTCTCGACTGGCCGCGCTATGAGCTCATCTTCTGCGTCGCCCACGCCGACGACCCGGTGGTCGGGCCGATCACCGACGCGATCGCCCGCTTTCCGGCCGTGCCGGCCCGGCTGCTCGTCGGCGACGACCGCATCAGCGGCAATCCGAAACTCAACAATTGCGTGAAGGGCTGGGAGGCAGCGCGCCACCGCTGGGTCATCCTTGCCGATTCCAACGTCCTGATGTCGAGGGACTATGTCCAGCATCTGATGGCGGCATGGCGGCCGGACACTGGCCTTGTCTGCTCGACGCCGATCGGCTCGCGGCCGGACGGGTTCTGGGCGGAAGTCGAATGCGCTTTCCTCAACACGCTGCAGGCGCGCTGGCAATATACCGGCGAGGCGCTCGGCCTCGGTTTCGCCCAAGGCAAGAGCATGTTGTGGAACAAGCCCATGCTCGACGCCAATGGCGGCATCCGTGCGCTTGCCGCTGAGATCGCCGAGGATGCCGCCGCGACCAAGCTGGTCAACGGGCTTGGACTACGCGTCAATCTCGTCGCCTCGCCCTTCGAGCAGCCGCTCGGTTTGCGCACGTTTGGCGAAATCTGGTCGCGCCAGGCCCGCTGGGCACGCCTGCGCCGGGTCACCTTCCCCCTGTTCTTCGCGCCCGAAATATTGGTCGGCGCGGCGCCGCCGCTGGTGCTTGCGCTGATTGCTGCGGCCGGCGCCGGCTTCAGCCTGTCGGCAACCGCCGTCGCCGTGCTGGTAGTCGCCTATCTCCCGGAATGCGCTCTCGCCTCGGCCAAGGGCTGGCACCTGTCGCTGCGCATGATCCCGGCGATGGTTGCGCGGGACGTGATGCTTCCCGCCATCTGGGTGCGCGGCTGGCTCAGCGGTGCCGTCGACTGGCGCGGCAACACGATGACCATCCACACCAGCGCCGGTGTGGAATTGGAAGAGACCCCGTCGGGCGCCTGACCGCGCTTGGCTTGATGATTCGAGCGAAGCCGTTCGGCGCGTATCTCTATCTGGCGGCTTTCAGTGCCTGGTCGATGTCTTCGATCAGGTCATCTGTGTCCTCCAGGCCAACGGACAGCCTGAGCGTGCCTGGCCCGATGCCGAGTTCGGCACGCGCCTCATCGCTCAGATTCTTGTGCGTCGTCGTCGCCGGATGGGTGATCAGGCTCTTGGCATCGCCGAGATTGTTAGAGATCAGCACGATATCGAGCGCGTTCTGGAAGGCGAAAGCCGCCTGTTTGCCGCCCTTGACGTCGAGGCAGATCAGCGTCGAGCCGCCCGACATCTGCTTCTTGACGACCGCCGCTTGCGGGTGATCGGCGCGGCCGGGATAGATGACGCGGGCGATCTCCGGCTGCTCGGCGAGGAAGTCCGCGATCCGGCCGGCACTTTCCGTCTGCTGGCGCACGCGCAGCGGCAGCGTTTCCAGGCCCTTCAGCAGCGTCCAGGCATTGAACGGCGAGAGGCTGGGACCGGTGTGGCGGAAATAGTCGTGCAGGTTCTCGTCGATCCACTTCTTGTCCGACAGGATGACGCCGCCGAGACAGCGCCCCTGGCCGTCGATGTGCTTGGTCGCCGAATAGACGACGATGTGGGCGCCGAGCTGCAACGGCTTCTGCTGTAAGGGCGTGGCAAAGACGTTGTCGACGATCAGCCGCGCTCCGATCGAATTCGCAAGTGAGGCGACGGCTGCGATGTCGACGACTTCCAGCGTCGGATTGGTCGGGCTTTCAAGGAAGAACAGCTTTGTGTTGGGCCTGACCGCCTTTTCCCAATTGGCGATTTCGGTGCCGTCGACCAGCGTCGCCTCGATGCCGTATTTCGGCGCAAGCGTTTCGACCACCCAGCGGCAGGAGCCGAACAGCGCGCGCGCCGCCACGATGTGGTCGCCGGCCTTGGCGCTGCACAGCAACGCCGCTGTGACCGCCGCCATGCCGGATGCTGTGGCGCGGGCATCTTCGGCACCTTCCAGCGCACACATGCGCTTCTCGAACATGTCGACCGTCGGATTGGCATAGCGCGAATAGATGAAGCCCGGTTCCTCGCCCTTGAAGCGGGCTTCCGCCGCCTGCGCCGTGTCGTAGACATAGCCTTGCGTGAGATACATCGCCTCGGACGTTTCGCCGAAGCCGGAACGCAGCGTTCCTGCATGCACGAGGGCGGTCTGAGGCTTCCAGTTGCGCTTGTTGCTCGTCATCACCTTGTTCCAAACACCAAAAATGGTCCAAACACAAAAAAACCGGCCGCGAAAGTCGCAACCGGTCCATACGGCCTTTCGGCCCGACGGTCCTTTAGCGACTTGTTTAACGTGGCTGCAAGCCGACCGGCCAAATCACCACGGGATAATGACCCTTTAGACCTGCACCGCGCTTGCGTCAATTGCCGGCATGATTAAGAGGTTGTACCAGCAGGTTCCGTGGCAAGGACCTGCAACAAAACGAGACCTCGCCCGGCCTTCGAGCGGAGCCAGACTTTGCGGCAGACAGGCATTCTTCCTGATCAGGACATTTCCGCGCTGTTCCAGTCGGGCGCGCTGAAGTCGCCGCGCGCGCTTGATGCCGACCAGGTCCAGCCGGCCAGCCTCGACCTCAGGCTTGGCGACAAGGCTTGGCGGGTGCGCGCCTCCTTCCTTCCCGGCCCCAACCACAGGGTTGCTGAAAAACTCGACCGTCTGAAGCTGCACGAAATCAATCTCGCCGATGGTGCGGTGCTGGAGACGGGCTGCGTCTATATCGTGCCGCTGCTCGAGAGCCTGGCGCTTCCGGCAAGCATCTCCGCCTCCGCCAACCCGAAGAGCTCGACCGGACGGCTCGACATCTTCACCCGCGTGATGACCGATCGTGGCCACGAGTTCGACAAGATCGCTGCCGGCTACGACGGCCCGCTCTATCTGGAGGTCAGCCCGCGCACCTTTCCGATCGTCGTCCGCGCCGGCTCGCGGCTGTCTCAGATCAGGTTCCGCACCGGCAATGCGCTTTTGTCGGAAAGCGAGCTGCACGAATTGCACCGTGCCGAGACGCTCGTCGCCACCGAGCCACCGAATATTTCCGGCGGCGGTATTGCGCTGTCGATCGACCTCGATGGCGACAAGGACGGGCTGGTCGGCTACCGCGGCAAGCACCACACCGGCCTGGTCGATGTCGACAAGCGCGCGGCACAGGATGTCGTCGATTTCTGGGATCCGCTCTACAAGAGCGGCGCCGGCGAACTGGTGCTCGATCCGGACGAATTTTATATCCTCGTCAGCCAGGAAGCGGTGCATGTGCCGCCGCTCTACGCCGCCGAGATGACGCCCTTCGATCCGCTGGTTGGCGAATTCCGTGTTCACTATGCCGGTTTCTTCGATCCGGGCTTCGGCCATTCGGCGGCCGGCGGTACCGGCAGCAGGGCGGTGCTCGAAGTGCGCAGCCACGAAGTGCCGTTCATCCTCGACCATGGCCAGATCGTCGGGCGGCTGGTTTACGAGCACATGCTGAAGCGGCCGCAGGCGCTCTACGGCACTGATCTCGGCTCGCACTACCAGGCACAGGGCCTGAAACTGTCCAAGCATTTCCGCGTCGCACGCTGATCGCCGATTAAATCAGACTGTGCTTGCCTGACCTTGTAGGCCGTGCTTGGTTGTGCCCAACCGTCAAGGTGGTTGGAACCAAGGGAACAAGAAATGCAGATTTCAAGATGGATCGCATCGGCAGCAGCAGCTGCCATGCTGGTGATGGCTGCCGGGGCCATGTCGGCGCAAGCACAGGAAAAGTTGAAGATCGCCACCGAAGGCGCTTATCCGCCGTTCAACACCATCACCGCGGATGGCAAGCTCGTCGGCTTCGACATCGACATTGCCAATGCGCTTTGCGCTCAGATGAAGGTCGAATGCGAACTTGTCACGCAGGACTGGGACGGCATGATCCCAGCGCTCCAGGCCAGAAAATTCGATGCCATCATCGCGTCCATGAGCATCACCGAGGAGCGCAAGAAGCAGGTCTCCTTCACCAACAAATACTATACGACGCCGCTTTCGCTGGTGGCCTTGAAGGACAGCGATATTGCCTCGACCGAACCCGCAGCACTCGCCGGCAAGACAGTCGGCGCGCAGGCTTCGACCACCCAGGCCGACTATGCCCAGGATGTCTATAGCAAGGCCGGCGCCGAGGCGAAGCTCTACCCGACCCAGGAGGAGGCGGTCGCCGACCTGATGAACGGCCGTCTCGATGCCGTCCTTTCAGACAAATTCGTGCTGATGGACTGGATGAAGAAGTCGAGCGACGGCTGCTGCAAGATGGTCGGCGACGTCAAGGGCACCGAGACCGAAGCCGGTATCGCCGTGCGCAAGGAAGACAATGCGCTGCGCGAAAAGCTCAATGCCGCGATCGATGCGATCGTCGCAGACGGCACCTACAAGAAGATCCAGGCCAAATATTTCGATTTCGATATTTATTGAGAGGTTGAAGGGTGTGCGTTCTTCCTTCTCCCCTTGTGGGAGAAGGTGGCCGAGCCCACGGGTCTTGCCTCCGGCAAGCCCGAGGACAGGCTCAGCTCGGTCGGATGAGGGGGTGTTCCAACACCTCATTCCGTCCAGCACCCCTCACCCGTCTCGGCGCCGCGCGCCGATCCACCTTCTCCCACAAGGGGAGAAGGAGAGGTGCCACCTTACAGCGCCTTCACCGCCACCTTCACCGGCTGCTCGATTTCAAGCGGGTTGCGTAGCGGCAGGCCGAAATCCTTGGCCTCGATCTCGAACACGTCGCCGGCCTCGGTCCTGACGCCGTCGGCGAAGGACAGGGTTGCCGTGCCGAACATGTGCACATGCACGTCGCCCGGCTGGCGGAAGGCCGAATATTTGAAGTGGTGATGTTCGAGATTGGCGATGGTATGCGACATGTTCGCCTCGCCCGACAGGAATGGCTTTTCCCACAGCAGCTTGCCGTCGCGGACGATGCGCGAGGTACCCCTGACGTCGGACGGCAGTTCGCCGATCAGGATCTCCGGCCCGAACGAAGCGTTGCGCAGCTTGGAATGCGCGAGGAAAAGATAGTTCACGCGCTCGGTGACATGGTCGGAAAACTCGTTTGACAGCGTGAAGCCGACGCGGAAAGGGGCGCCGTCGTCGCCGATGACATAGATGCCGGCGACTTCCGGCTCCTCGCCGGCATCCTCGGCGAAGGCGGGCGACAGAAGTGCCGCACCGGGCGCCACCGCCATGGTGCCGTTGCCCTTGTAGAACCATTCCGGCTGCACGCCCGTCTGGCCCTTGGCCGGCTTGCCACCTTCCAGCCCCATGCGGAACATCTTCATGGAATCGGTGAGCTGCTCCTCGCCGTCGGTGCTGAGCTTCTTGTGCATGGAATCGCGGGTCGCGGCGGAGCCGAGATGTGTCAGCCCGGTGCCGGTGAGGTGGAGATGCGCCGGGTCGGGATGGTTGATTGGCGACAACAGCCGCCCCTTCTTGTAGGCGGCATCGAGGTCGACCGCTTCACCGAAGCCCTTGCGCTCGATGAGGGCGACAAGTCCGGTGCCCGTGCGCGCGGCCTCCATCGCCAGCGAATAGACGCTGCGGGCGCCGTTGATGATTCGGGTCTTGCCGCCGTTGCGGGCAACGACGCGGATGGTCTCTGCGTCGTCGAGGATCTGGGAGATCAGCATGATGTACCCTCTCTCAATTGCCTTTGGCCTGGCTGCCGGGTTGGCAAACCTTGACCAGCGCGGCTCGGATGGTATCCGCGCCACTGGTGACTCTTCGTCCGGATTGCGCTCGCGGGCCCGGTCCCTGAGGGACTTCTTTGCGCCGCCCGGCAGCGCCGCGATGTGACCCGTGCCTCCTAAAAGCGCGCCGCGTTTGAAAGGGGCCCCGCTTTAATCCTTGTTTTTATGCATGTTGTTGTCCCAACAGGCTGCACACGTTTGGCGACATGCATGTGTTCCCTCGCCCCTCAAGCCTTGTTCTTGTTGTAGACGTCGAAGACCACGGCGCCGAGCAGCACCAGGCCTTTGACCACCTGTTGCCAATCGACATTGACGCCCATGATCGACATGCCGTTGTTCATGACGCCCATGATGAAACCGCCGACCACCGCGCCAATAACCTGACCGACGCCGCCCATCGCCGAAGCGCCGCCGATGAACACGGCGGCGATGACGTCGAGCTCGCTGCCGAGGCCGGCCGCCGGCACCGCCTGGCCAAGGCGCGCCGCAATGATCAGCCCGCCGAGCGCCGAGAGCACGCCCATATTGATGAACACCATCAGGGTCAGCCGCTCGGTCTTGATACCCGATAGCTGCGCCGCCTTGGCATTGCCGCCCATTGCGTAGATACGGCGGCCGACCGTCATGCGTTTGGTGACGAAGACGAACAGCGCGATCAGCACGCCCATCACCACGAGAACGATTGGCAGACCTCTGTAGGTGGCGAATTGGTACACCAGAAACAGCGCCAGAGCGCTGGTCACCAGGGTCTTGACGACGAACAGCGTGAAGGGTTCGGCTTGGTAGCCATGCCGCTCGCGGCTGCGCCGTGCCCTGAGTCCGAAATAGGCATAGGCGAGCACGGCAACGAGGCCGATCACGATCGTCGTCATGTGCAGCGTCAGCCCGCTGCCGACGATGGTCTTGCCGGCGGCGTTCACGACCGGCGGGATCAGCGTCAACGAGCCGATCACGTCCGGAATGAAGCCGGAACTGAGCGCCTTGAAGCCGGCTGGAAGCGGCCCCACGGAAGACCCGCCACCCAGCAGCGCCTGGCAGATGCCGCGAAAGATCAGCATCCCCGCCAGCGTGACGATGAAGCTCGGTATTCGGTGATAGGCGATCCAGTAGCCTTGTCCCGCGCCGATCGCGCCGCCGATGATCAGGCAGATGATCGACACCACCAGCGGATTGCTGAAAGGGCCGAGAGGCCAGATGACCATCATCATCGCCGCCAGCGCGCCGATGAAACCGGCGACGGACCCGACGCTGAGATCGATATGGCCGGAGACGATCACCAGCAGCATGCCCAGCGCCATCACGATGATGAAGCTGTTCTGCTGCACCAGGTTACTCAAGTTCACCGGCTTGAACAGCGTTCCGGACGTCGTGTACTGGAAGAATACCATGATGGCGATAAGCGCCAGGATCAGGCCGTATTCGCGCAGGTTGGTGACCAGCGCCGAGACGGCAACGCGCGGCCCCTGCTGCACATCTTCGGCGACGCCGCTTTTCGGGACGGGAGCGCTTTCGGTGCTCATGATGCTTTTCCTTCTCCGCGAACGATGGCGCGCATGATCTTTTCCTGGCTGGCATCGCTCGCCGCCATTTCGCCGACGATACGTCCTTCGTTCATGACATAGATGCGGTCGGTGATGCCGAGCAGTTCGGGCATCTCCGACGAGATGACGATGATCGCCTTACCCTCCGAGGCGAGACGCGCGATGATCGTGTAGATTTCATACTTGGCGCCAACGTCGATGCCGCGCGTCGGCTCGTCGAGGATCAGCACCTCCGGATTGGCGAACAGCCACTTCGACAGCACCACCTTCTGTTGATTGCCGCCCGATAGATTGCCGGTCATCTGATAAACGCTGGACGAGCGGATGTTGGTTTTGGCCTTGTAGTCGTTGGCGACGGCGAGCTCGCGCATGTCGTCGATCACGCTATGGCGCGACACGCCGGGAAGATTGGCCAGCGTGATGTTGTGCTTGATGTGATCGATCAGGTTGAGACCGTAGGTCTTGCGGTCCTCGGTGACGTAAGCAATGCCGTGTTCCACTGCCTTGCTGACAGAGGAGACATCGATGGGCTTGCCCTTGAGCAGTACCTCGCCCGTGATGCGGCGGCCATAGGAGCTGCCGAACAGGCTCATCGCGAATTCGGTGCGTCCGGCGCCCATCAGCCCGGCGATACCCACCACCTCGCCCTTGCGGACGTCGATGTCGATGCCCTTGATCACTTGCCGCTCGGCATGAATCGGGTGATAGACCGACCAGTTCCTCACCTGGAGCACGATCTCACCGATCTTGGGCTCGCGCGACGGATAACGGTCGTCTAGCGAGCGGCCGACCATCGAGGTGATGATGCGGTCTTCCGAGATGTCTTTCTTGGCCAGCGTCTCGATGGTCCGCCCGTCGCGGATGATCGTGACCTTGTCGGCGACCCGGTTGACCTCGTTGAGCTTGTGCGAGATCAGGATCGAGGTGATGCCGTGCCGCTTGAATTCGAGCAGCAGGTCGAGCAGCGCCTGGCTGTCCTTTTCGGACAGGCTCGCCGTCGGTTCGTCGAGGATCAGCAGCTGCACTTCCTTGCTGAGCGCCTTGGCGATCTCGACCAGTTGCTGCTTGCCGACACCGATATTGGTAATCAGCGTCTTGGGGTCTTCCTTAAGGCCCACCTTCTTGAGCAGAGCGCTGGTGCGCGTCTCGTTGGCGTTCCAGTCGATGACGCCGTATCTGGCATGCTCGTTGCCGAGAAAGATGTTTTCGGCGATCGACAGCATCGGCACCAGCGCGAGTTCCTGGTGGATGATGACGATGCCGCGGCGCTCGCTGTCGTGGATGCCCTTGAAATGGCACTCATCGCCGCGATAGATGATTTCGCCGTCATAAGTGCCGGATGGATACACGCCCGACAGCACCTTCATCAGCGTCGACTTGCCGGCGCCGTTCTCGCCGACAACGGCGTGAATCTCGCCTTCCTCGACGCTGAGGTTGACATTCGACAGCGCCTTGACGCCGGGAAACGTCTTGGTGATGTCACGCATCTCCAAAATCGTCGAGGCCATCAGGAATACCACTCCTCCGAGGTCCGGAAACAATACCGGGGTCACTCGCTAACGAAAAGGGGTCCTGCGTTACGCAGGACCCCGGTTTTACAACTGCGGTTACTTCAGTTCTTCGGCCTTGATGTAGCCGGAATCGACCACCAGCGCCTGGTAGTTCGACTTGTCGACCTCATGCGGCGTCAGCAGGATCGAGGGGACGACCTTGACGTCGTTGTTGTAGGTCGTGGTGTCGAGGCCTTCCGGTTTGCCACCCGAGAGCACCTTGTCGACGAGTTCGACCGTCGCCTTTGCGAGTTCACGGGTGTCCTTGAACACCGTCGAGTACTGCTCGCCGGCGATGATCGCCTTGACCGAAGCGGTTTCGGCGTCCTGGCCGGTGACGATTGGCCAGGGCTGATCGGCCGTGCCGTAACCGACGGCGCGCAACGAGGCGATGATGCCGCGCGACAACCCGTCATAAGGCGAGAGCACGCCATCGACGCGGCTGCCATCCGAATAGTTGGCGGAGAGCAGATTGTCCATGCGGGCCTGGGCCGTCGCCGCCAGCCAGCGGAGCGTGCCGACCTTGTCCATGCCCATCTGGCCGGACTTCACCACGAGGGTCTTGTCGTCGATCAGCGGCTGTAGAACCGACATCGCGCCGTCGTAGAAGAAGAAGGCGTTGTTGTCGTCCGGCGAGCCGCCGAACAGCTCGACGTTGAACGGACCCTTGTTTTCCGGATAGCCGAGGCCCTTGAGCAGCGATTTGGCCTGGATGACGCCGACGCCGAAATTGTCGAACGTGGTGTAGTAGTCGACATTCGCGGTCTTCTTGATCAGCCGGTCATAGGCGACGACGACGACGCCGGCGTCAGCCGCCTTCTGCAGCGCGTCCGACATCGTGGTGCCGTCGATCGAGGCGATGATCAGTGCCTTCGGGCCCTTGGTGATTTCATTTTCCAGCTGGCTGAGCTGATTGGGGATATCGTCCTGCGCATATTGCAGGTCGACAGTGTAGCCCAGAGCCTCGAGCTGGGACTTGACGGCGTCGCCGTCGTTGATCCAGCGCTGCGAGGTCTTGGTCGGCATCAGCACGCCGATGAGGCCTTCGCCTGCCTGCGCCGGGCCCGCCATGGCCGCGATGCCAAGGGCCGCGACGGCGGCCAGTGTCTTGATGATCTTCACATTAACTCTCCCTGGTTGATGGACGCGCACCCTGGGTTTCGTGGGCCGCGCGATCGTGCAGGAGCGCCAAAACGCGCCGCTGCCGCCATATCGATCTCCGGTATCCTCCCAATCGGCCCTGAGACTCCGGTTCCAGTCGATGCGATTTTTCTCGCTGGCGACGGTCAAGCCTCAGGACGCGCCAAGGGTGTGGCTCTTTGCCATAACTGTCAAATGCGATCTTTGGTGGTTGCTATACCCAAACTGATATACTGAAAGTGGACAAAGATCTGGCCGGATTGCCGGCCGGCCACGAGCGAGGAGCAAACGGAGATCATGGCGGCGCTACGGGATCCTACTGGACTTTCAGATGGTTATGGCGAAAGTCCCGGCAGGAGTGAGACCCTGCTGCGCAGCGGCCTCAGTCTTCGCCACATGCGCATGATCGCAGCCCTCGATGACCATGGCCGGGTCAGCGCGGCAGCCCAGGTCATGAACATTTCCCAGCCCGCCGCCTCGCGCATGATCGCCGAGATGGAGGCGGTGCTCGATGTCAAGCTGTGCGAAAGGCTGCCGCGCGGCATCACGCTGACGCCCTATGGCAAGGCGTTGGCGAGGCGCGCGCGTTCGATCCTGCTCGAGATGCGTGAAGTCGACCGCGAGATATCGGAGCTCAAGGCGGGCAAGGGCGGCTCGGTGTTCTTGGGCGCGGTGACGGCCCCTGCGATCGAGCTCGCCGTGCCGGCGATCCGCGAAATCCGGCGCATCTATCCGCGTATCGAGATCACAATGCAGGTCGAGACCTCCAATGTGCTGGCGCGCGAGTTGATCGCCACACGTCACGATTTCATCATCGCGCGCATCCCCGACGACCTTAATCCACGGCTGTTCGAGGCCCGCGTCATCGGCGTCGAAAAAGCCTGCCTGATCGTGCGCCGCGGCCACCCGCTGGCTAAGGGCAAGGCGGTGCGGCTGGAGGAGACCGCCGCCTACGACTGGGTTTTCCAGTCGGGCGGCTCGCCGCTGCGCCAGGCGATGGAGAGCAATTTCCTGAACCGCAACATCGCGCTGCCGGACCGCATCCTCAACACCAGCTCGCTGCTCCTGACCCTGGTCATGGTCGCGCAGTCGGACGCCATCGCGCCGGTGTCGATCCAGGTGGCGAAATTCATCCAGAACCCCGAGGGGCTGGCCGGCGCCATCGACGTCGTCCAGACCGAGTTCGACATCGAGGTCAGGCCTTATAGCCTGATCACAGTAAAAAATCGCGCGCTGTCGCCGGCAGCCAAGATGCTGCACGACTTCATTTTGAGAGAGGTAGGCTGACGGCGTTAAATCAAGCAATCCATTGCCGATCCACTGCATAGCTATCGCAGCTGCACGGTCTTCGGTCATGTCGCTTCAATTCAGAATATCGCTCGAGCGAAGGAACCACACAGGGCCGTGCCGCGTCATAGAAGCGGGCTCCTGTTGCAGCCCCAGCGAGACCATCGATGATCAGGCTCCTCCTCGTTTTCGCCGCGATGCTTGCCCTGGCTTGCGGCGGAGCGCGGGCAGCCAAGCTGGACCTAACCACCGTCAATCAAGCCCAGTTCGCCGCCGGCGAACCGAAGGATGCCGATCCGACCGTGTTGAAGGCGCAGATTCTCTTGGATCGCGCCCGCTTCTCGCCGGGCCTGATCGACGGCCGGCTTTCAGAGAACTTCGCCAAGGCGATCGGCGCCTTTCAGGCGGCGAACGGACTCCATTCCGATGGCAAGCTCACTCGGGAGACCTGGGACAAGCTCATGGCAACTTCCACCGACCCGGTGCTGGTCACCTATGAGGTGACGCGCAAGGATGTGCGCGGACCCTTCACCAGGCGTATCCCGGCTCGCCTGGAGAGGATGGCCCGTCTGCGGCGGCTCGGCTATCGCACCGCGGCAGAGAAGCTGGCGGAGCGCTTCCATGTCAGCGAACAGTTGCTCAGGATGCTCAATCCGGGCATCGGCTTCAGGAAGCCCGGCACGACCCTGGTGGTGCCTGATATTGGCCGGGGCGATCCTCCCGCTGGCGTCGCCCGCATCGAGGTCGACAAGGGCGCTCGCCTGGTGCGCGTGCTCGACCATTCCGGCAAATGGCTCGCAGTCTACCCCGCCTCGATTGGGAGTGATGAAAACCCGGCGCCAAGCGGCATGGCGGAGGTCAAGCGCGTGGTGCACAACCCCACCTATCACTACGATCCGGACTTCGCTTTCAAGGGAGTCCGGACCAAGCGGCCCTTCACCATCGCTGCCGGGCCGAACAATCCCGTGGGATCGGTCTGGATCGATCTCTCCATCGAAAGCTACGGCATCCACGGTACCCCCGACCCGGGCAAGATCGGCACGACCTTCTCGCATGGCTGCATCCGACTGACCAATTGGGATGCCGAAGACCTTGGCTCTATCGTGCAGCCGGGCACGAAAGTCGAGTTCAAGAACGAGATCGCCCATGCCGTCGACGAGATCGCTCCGTAGCAAAATGGATTGGCCACCCTCAAGATGCCAAGTCGATAGGAGTTCCAGATCCATTGAACATCGGCTTCGGGAAGAGAATTTGATCGAGGAAAGTCCGCTTTTGGTGGTTTGCAGTAGTCTGCCCTGCCATGTCGCCAATTGGATAAATCGAGTTCCACCGAGACTTTGGCAGGGTCAGGCTTCATGCTAATTTGATCCACCCTTCGTGGAGGTCAGTGCGTGTCGCAATTGGCAACTTTGCTGCTGGGATCGTGGAGGATGATTTCCTGGACTTATGAGGTCCTTGAATCCGGCGAAGTCAGAGACGCTTTGGGAAAGAATCCCAGAGGCGTTATCACCTATGCTGCGGATGGCCGAGTGATGGTCCTCGTGCTTAATGAAGATCGCATTACACCCAACGACCTTGTCCCTACTCCTGAAGAAAAGATCGAACTCTACGATTCGATGTTTGCCTATGCAGGGACATACACGGTCGAAGATGATCGAGTTATTCACCATATTGACATGAGCTGGAACGCGACGTGGGAGGGCACCCAGCAAGTTCGTTTCGTCGATACGGACAGTCGAATGCTGACTTACAAATCAGCCCCAGCGAAAAACCCCCTTGACGGTCGCGACTGCATTCACACCGTCAGGTTCGAGAAGATCGTTTCGCCTCATGACTAACGGTGCAACTCGCATAAGTCCGCCCGCGGGCGACGATAATGGCCCATCCGCATGACGACCGGAACGGTGAGCGGTCGTTTGGATCGTGTGCACCTGAAGGCGCGCAAGGGTGGACATGCGACCTCGCCGAAGCGCCGACGGCGATTCCAGGAACCGAAGCAAAACTAAAACCGTAAAACTGCCTGTAAAACTGGTGGGTTTCAGCTCTTGCTAAATCAGTCACAAACCTTTGCGGAACAAGCTGGAGCGGGTAGCGGGAATCGAACCCGCGCGTTCAGCTTGGGAAGCTGACAAGCTACCATTACATCATACCCGCGCAGCAGCCTCGTTACCACGCAAGCCGGCGTTCGGGCAATGGTTAAGCGTGCACTCGTGCCTTGCCGGCCGCCCGACTGTTACTCCGTCGTGGCAAGGGCATCGTCTGCGGCAAAGGCCGGCCAGTATTTCGAAATTGCCAGCGTGGCCCCGATTGAAGAGAAATGGCCATAGTCGAAATAAAGAAACTGGCCTGCGTCGGCGTAGGAGCAGCGTCCTGCACTACAGAGGAAATTCAGCGGATCGATAAAGGTGGCGCCTTTGGTAAATGCGCGCACACGGTTGTTGATGCCGGGATCCATGGCCATTGGCCACGATGTATCATCGAGATTTTCGCGCTTTGCGAAGAACGCGATTTTTCGAACATCGGTTATGAACTGCGGGGACTGGCCGATGACAAACACGCGCACGCCCAGACCACGAAGCGTATCGATCGTTTGCTGGAGACCGTCGAAACTTCTGGCCTCGTAGTCGGTCCACCGACCGCTGAGTACAACCGTCTTGATGCCGGCGTCCTGGACGATCTTCAGGGCTTGCTGATTGAACGGCATGCAATCCGGGCGTGCATAGGAGAAGTAAGAGAGGATCGGTGGACAGCCTGCGTAAGTATACTCCACGATGTTGGCCTGGAGCTGATTTATGTTGGCGTCCAGGCCTGAAACATAGTGGGCGGCGAACGAGTCGCCCCACAACAAAACGGTTGT
This sequence comes from Mesorhizobium sp. WSM4840, assembly GCF_055811755.1. Taxonomy (NCBI): domain Bacteria; kingdom Pseudomonadati; phylum Pseudomonadota; class Alphaproteobacteria; order Hyphomicrobiales; family Phyllobacteriaceae; genus Mesorhizobium; species Mesorhizobium sp. WSM4840. The sequence goes on along the minus strand of NZ_JBVVQD010000002.1, from coordinate 56,406 downwards.
TGGGAAGCCGCGAGTGCGCGTGCAATCCTCGATATTCCAGCTTTCGATCCGGCTGGAGCCCTCGTTGAAACAGGTGCCATTGCCCCAGTCCCCGACAGGAATCCGCTGTTGGGCATAGTCCGGAAACCGTTGCGGAAAGCCGTTGCCGAGCGCCCCGGCCGCCCCGCCAACGCAAAGAAGAGCGATTGCGCCCGCTGAAAAGGCGAAGATCGGCACCGGGGCGGTGAAGCTCCTTTTCTGCCGAAACGGCTGCTCGATGTACTTCCAGGAAAATGCAGCCAATGCGAAGCTTGCAACCGTCATCGCAACGGTCATCGACAGGTCGAGTTTTTGTAACGAAAGATAGTGCGCGAACGCATTGATCGGCCAGTGAACAAGATACAGCGAATAGGAGATGAGGCCGATCCAGACCAGCGGCCGAATTTCGAGTATGCGGCTGGCGATCGTCGAGGGGCTATTTTGGCCGACATAGATAAGGAGGGCCGTTCCGAGGCAAGGATACAAAGCGTTGTAGCCCGGGAACGGGTCGCTCTCCGAGATCGCAAAGAACCCGATGGCGAGAAGGCCAAATCCGGCAAGCCCGACCAGTTCCATAAGGAACCGGTTGCTCAAGGGCGGGGGCCGTTTCAGCATGAGCACCGCGCCCAGCATGAGTTCCCAGACTCGTGTCGGCAGCAGGTAGAATCCCGCGTTTGGCGCCAGCCATGTCGCCATGACCGCCAGCACGAAGCTGCCGAGAATGATCGGCAGGAGTATCGTCAGCCAGCGCTTGGCAAAATAGCGATAGATCAGGAACATCAGGATTGGGGCAAAGATATAGTACTGCTCCTCGACCGAAAGCGACCAGGTGTGCAACAGCGGTCGGAGCTCGGCATCGATGGAGAAGTAATTTGACGTCTTCCAAAAATAGATGTTCGACCAGAAAGTCGAGGCCGCTACGACGCTGAGACTGAATTCGTGCAGATCTGACGGCAGAAGAATGAACAATGCCGCAATGCAGCTGAGAAGCGTGACAAAGATCAGAGCCGGCAGGATGCGCCGGGCACGGCGCCAATAGAAGCTGATGATCGAAAACTGGCCGCGTTCAAGGTCGTCCAGAAGGCTTCCGGTGATCAGGTAGCCGGATATGACGAAGAAGATATCGACGCCGGTAAAGCCGCCTGGAATTGCCGAGATTCCGAAATGGAAGAGTACAACCGGCAGGACCGCAACGGCCCGAAGACCATCGATATCGCGCCTGTACTTCATTCAAGAAGTCCTGTGTTCGCAGGTCACGGCGAGACAGCGCAGTCCGTCCATCACCGGGCGATACGAGTGGGTCTGGCAGATCGATATCAACGGGTCACCCTCTGTCGCCTAATTTTGCTGCACTGCAGCATCGGTGTCAAGACTGGCGAGCAGACAATCCGGCCAACCCGCTGTCCGGGGCAACTGGAGTTGGTGACCGCCTTGATGCCAGCGCGGCAAGTGCGTATTTCTGGGCCTGTAACCGAATCTGGAGACACGCCTTGTCCGCACTAACGCGCTTTCTCGGCGATACGCCGCTCCGGGTGCTTCTGAAGCTGTTGGTGGTGTCGTTCCTCGTCGGCCTTGTCATGAACGCATTCGGCTGGTCGCCGATGGATGTGCTCTACGGCATCCGGAATTTCTTCGTCGATCTCTGGAATCTGGGCTTCCGCGCCATTGAGCGTTTCCTTGGCTATATCCTGCTGGGCGCGGCGATCGTCATTCCGGCCTTCATCCTGCTCAGGATCGCCAATTATCGGAAATAGAGCATGATCCCGAACCGAAGGTCAGCGTAGCAAAAAGTGGAAACCGGTTTTCGGAAAGGATCATGCCCAAACGATAGGCGCTCAGGCGAAGCCTGAGGCCACTTCGAACAGGATGGCATGGCGCGCGGCGAGGGCCGCTACGTCAGTCGAATAGCCGCCGCCGATAACGCCGCAGACCGGGATGCCGAGCGCGCGAAAATGACGGATCACCACCTGGTCGCGGGCGCGCAGCCCCTCGTTCGAGAGCGACAACCTGCCAAGCCGGTCCTCGGCATGGGCGTCGACCCCGGCATTGTAGAAAACGATGTCCCAGTGCGCCCTGGCGGTGAGTTCCGGCAGGATGCCGCGCAACCTTTCGAGATAGGCCGCATCGCCGGTGCCGTCGGGCAGGGCGATGTCGAGGTCGGAAGCGATCTTGCGCGCCGGATAGTTGCGGTCGCCATGCATGGAAAAGGTGAACACGCGCCGTTCATCGCCCAGAATGTCCGCCGTGCCGTCGCCCTGATGCACGTCGAGATCGACGATCAAAATGTTGTGGGCAGCAGCTTCGGCGAGCAGCACCAGTGAAGCCACGGCAACATCGTTGAAGGTGCAGAAGCCGGCGCCTTGCGCGCGCCGCGCATGATGGCTGCCGCCGGCGGTGTTGCAGGCGATGCCGTCCAGCAACGCCAGCCGCGCCGCCAGCACGGTGCCACCCGTTGCGAGCTGCGCCCTGAGCGAGACGCGCGGGCTCACGGGAAAGCCGATCTCGCGCTCGATTTTTTCAGGCACTTCGCAGGCCAGCACCTGGTCGACATAGCCGGTGTCATGGGCAAGCTTCAGCCATGATGCCGGCGCCGGTTCGGGCACGTTGAGCGCGTCGGGGCCGGTCAGTCCGCGCGCGCCCAAGGCTTCCATCAGCAGCTTGTATTTGCTCATCGGGAAGCGATGGTTGACGGCGAAGCCGGCGTCGTAGTCGGGATGATGAACGATCTGCAGGAGCATGAGCGGCAGGTGAGCCAGAGGCGGGTTTCGGTTGGCCGTAGTGGGATAAGTGGTTGCGCGGCGTCCGGAAACTGGGGCACATCGGCTGTTCGATCAAGCCGCAATGGGGAAGCGGGATCCTGGATCAGGTGTCAGCAACGGCCAACAGCCGGTCTTTCGTCGTCACCAATCGCTCGGTGCTCGCCATCGCGGTGCCGATGACGCTCGCCTATCTGACGACGCCGCTGCTCGGCATCGTCGACACTGCGGTGGTCGGGCAGTTGGGCGACGCTGCCCTTCTCGGCGGCCTGGCGGCTGGCGCCCTGGTCTTCGATGTCGTCTTCACCTCCTTCAATTTCCTGCGCTCCGGCACCACAGGCCTCGTCGCCCAGGCTGTCGGACGCGGCGACGAACTGGAGGAACAGGCGGTGTTCTGGCGTGCTGTGCTGATCGCGGTCGTCGCCGGCATCGTGCTTGCCGCACTTGCGCCACTGGTCGCCATCGCCGGACAATGGTTCATGAGCGCTGAGCCGCGCGTCAGCGAAGCGATGGCCGTCTACATCCGCATCAGGCTGCTTGCAGCACCGTTCTCGCTGATCAACTACGCCATCCTCGGCTATGTGCTGGGGCGTGGCGAGGGCGGGCTGGGACTGATGCTGCAATTGGTGCTGAACGGCATCAACATTGCGCTCTGCATCCTGCTAGGGCTGGAACTCGGCTGGGGCGTTGCCGGCGTCGCCTGGGCGACCGTCACCGGTGAATTCGTCGCCATGCTGCTTGGTCTGGCGATCATCGGCCGGCGTTTCTGGGCAGCGCCCCGGCTGCCGCGCCATCGCATCCTCGACCTGTCGGCATTCCTGCGCATGATGTCGCTCAACCGTGACATCATGATCCGGTCGTTCTCGCTGCTCGCCGCTTTCGCGCTGTTCACCCGCCAGGGCGCACAGTTCGGCACGGTGACGCTGGCCGCCAACGCCGTGCTGATGAACGTCTTCCTCATCGCCGGCTATTTCCTCGATGGTTTCGCCACGGCAGCCGAACAGCTCGCCGGGCGGGCCGTCGGTGCGCGTGCCGCCATGCAATTCCGGCAGGCGGTTCGGCTGACCCTGTTGTGGGGCTTCGGGCTGGCCGCCACGGCGACGCTTGTCCTTTTGCTGGGTGGAATTGATCTGGTCGCCCTGATCACGACCTCACAAGACGTTCGCGCCATTGCTGACATCTACCTGCCTTGGGCGGCGTTCACCGCGCTCAGCGGCGTGCTGGCGTTCCAGATGGATGGCGTCTTCATCGGCGCGACCTGGTCGCGCGACATGCGCAACATGATGCTTTTGTCGTTCCTTGTCTTCAGCGCGGCCTTGCTCATCCTGGCGCCGGCCTTCGGCAATCACGGCCTGTGGGCGGCGCTGCACGTCTTCCTGCTGGTGCGCGGCTTCAGCCTGCTTATCATTTTGCGTGTGCGGATGCGGACGGCGTTTTAGAGCGACTTCGGGTCAGAGCGGCTTGGACGACCATTGATCGAGGCTGCTATCGCGCAACTCGCGCAGCGACTTGAGCCGTTGCATATCCGCAAAACGCGCCATCCCCGCAAGAATGCGGCCCGGCAGTGCCGGCCCGGCATAGATCATGCCGGTGTAGAGCTGGACGAGATCGGCGCCGGCGCGGATCTTTTCAAGTGCCGTCTCAGCGGAATCGACACCGCCGACGCCGATGATGGCGCGGTCCGGGCCAAGCAGTTTGCGTATCTTGGCCAGCACGATGGTCGAGCGCTCGAACAGCGGCTTTCCCGAAAGCCCGCCTGTCTCGCCGGCAAGATCGGCTCTGCGCAGCCCCGGCCGCGCGATGGTGGTGTTGGAGACGATGACACCGTCTATTGCCTTCTCGGTGACCTCGGCGGCGATATCCTCCAACTCGGCCTCGACCAGGTCCGGCGCTATCTTCAGGAAGACGGGCGGCTGCGCTGCAGCTGCCGTACGTGCGGCCATGACGCGCGACAGGAGTTCGCCGAGCTGTTCACGCGCCTGCATGTTGCGCAGACCCGGCGTGTTCGGCGAGGAGATGTTGACCGTCAGATAGCTGGCGTATGGCGCAAACCTGACAACGCCGCGTTCATAGTCGCTGATGCGGTCGGTGCTGTCCTTGTTGGCGCCGATATTGACGCCGACGATGCCGGCGCGGCCCTTGCGGGCGGCAAGCCGTTCTTCGGCGGCCTCGTGACCCTGATTGTTGAAGCCCAGCCGGTTGATCACCGCTTCGTCCGATGTCAGCCGGAAAATGCGCGGCTTCGGATTGCCGGCCTGCGGCAGCGGCGTGATCGTGCCGACCTCGGCAAAGCCGAAGCCGAGGCCAAGCAGCGCATCGGGAACCTCGGCGTTCTTGTCGTAACCGGCAGCCATGCCGAGCGGATTGGGGAAGTCGATGCCGCAGACGCTGACTTTCAGCCTTTCGTCGCGCACAGGGCGCCGGGTGACCGGCAGCCCGCATTTCAGCGCGGCGATTGACAGGCCGTGGGCGGCTTCCGGATCGAATGCGAACAGGAACCTCTGGCCGAGCCGGTCGAGCACGCTCATTCGGCCTCCAGCGCCGGGAATTGGTGCAGGCCATCGGTGCCGAGCGGCAATGATTGCACCCAGACGACGGCCTTGAGGTCGAGCGGGCCGTAAAGATGCGGGAACAGCGCACCGCCGCGCGAGACCTCGTATTTCAGCGCATCACCGAGTTTGGCTCCATCGATCGCGACCAGCAGCAGCCCGGTTTGGCCGGCAAAGTGTTTTGCCGCCGTTTCCTTGGCTTGGCCGGCGGTGGAAAAATGGATGAAGCCGTCGGCGACGTCGATCGGCGCGCCGGTGAAGCGGCCATTTCTTTCGGCCTCGCGCCACAACGCTTCAGGCACTATCTTGTAGATAATCTGAGACATGGTTGCGCTATAGTCCGAACCAACCATACGGGAAAGAGCGGGCCAGGGTTCTTCCCCATTTCCGGCGCAAACATGCGATAAATTGCGCTTACTGGCCATGGAGGACAATATGCGTCCGCAGCACGTCTTGATTCCCGCAGCACTCGTCTCGCTCGTCGCGGCATCAGCCTTTTCGGAGGAGACCGAACGCTTCCGGCTGGAAAAGTCGGCCACCGGCTATGTCCGCATGGACACGCAGACCGGTGCGATGTCGATCTGCGAGGAGCGTTCCGGCCAGCTCGTCTGCAAGATGGCGGCCGATGAACGCGCCGCCTTCCAGGACGAGATCGACCGGCTGCAAAATTCGGTGAAGGCGCTCGACCAGCGCGTCGTCAAGCTCGAAAACTCGCTTGCCGCCCGCTTTGAGTCGACATTGCCCAGCGAGGAGGATTTCAACAAGACGATGAGCTATATGGAACGCTTCCTGCGCAGCTTCATCGGCATCGTCAAGGACATGGAAAAGGATAGCGGCGAGGATGCCGCCAAGCCCAATCCGCAAAAAACCTGAGCAACCGTTCACCGGGGAAACCCGGCGCATAGCTTTGCGCTTGAAAACGGCTGATATCGCCGCATAATCGTTCGACTGATCCCGTAAGAAGCAGACAATCATCAATGGGATTTGGGGAGGGCCATGTGCCGTCGGGCTACACTTTCGTCATCGCCGACGATCATCCGCTTTTTCGCGGTGCGCTGAGAGAGGCGCTTGCCGGCATCGGCAACGTCGCCGGCATTCACGAGGCCGGCGATTTCGAAAGCGCCAAGGCGCTGGTCGTGGCCAATGAGGACGTCGATCTGGTGCTGCTCGACCTGTCGATGCCGGGCGCTAGCGGCCTTTCCGGCCTGATCTCGCTGCGCGGCATCCATCCGACGGTGCCGCTGGTGGTGGTGTCGGCACGTGACGACCCGGTGACTATCCGGCGCGCGCTCGACCTCGGCGCTTCGGGTTTCATCTCCAAATCGGCCAGCATGGAGGAGATCCGCAGCGCCGTGCAGTCGGTGCTTGCCGGCGACATCGCTGCGCCAGCGGGCATCGATCTCGGCGTCGAGCGCGATCCCGAGATATCCGATCTGATCAAGCGGCTGCAGACGCTGACGCCGCAGCAGACGCGCGTGCTCGGCATGTTGGCGGAAGGGCTGCTCAACAAGCAGATCGCCTACGAACTCGGCGTCTCCGAGGCGACGATCAAGGCGCATGTCTCGGCCATCCTGCAGAAGCTTGGCGTCGACAGCCGCACCCAGGCGGTGATCCTGCTGTCGAAGATCGGCAGCGATCCGCTGCAGGCGACGGGTTGACCCCTTCCGGCTCTACTCTGCCGCCGACGCCAGCGGCCTGACCCTGGCCATCATCGAGCGCAGCACCGCCGGCTTCAGCGGCTTGTTGATCACCGGCACGTCGAGCCTGCCGGCGCTGGCGCGCACCTCGCTCGAGCGGTCGGCGGTGACCAGCACGGCCGGCATGTCCTGGCCGTGGATGGCGCGCAGTTTGGCGATCGCATCAAGGCCGGTCTCGCCGTCGAGATGGTAGTCGGCAAGCACGATGTCGGGTCGACGCATTCCGGATCGCTCGAGATCCCCCGAGCCGGCAAGCGTGTCGACGCTGCAGCCCCAGCCTTCGAGCAGCAGGCGCATGCCGTCGAGGATACGGGCATCGTTGTCGATGCAGAGCACGCGAAGCCCGGCAAGCGAAGCAGCAGTGCGGACCGGCGCTTTCGCCGTGACCACGCGCCGTGGCTCCTGCGCTGCCGCGACCGGCAGGATGACGGAAAAGCGCGTGCCTTTGCCCGGGCTTGAAAAGATCCGGATTTCGAGGCGCAAGACGCGAGCGATGCGGTCGACGATGGAGAGGCCGAGGCCGAGGCCTTCAGCTTCGCGTGCGCCCTCATCGAGCCGGGTGAATTCGTGAAAAACCGTGTTTAGCTTGTCGCCGGCAATGCCGATGCCGGTATCGATCACCTGGATCTCGACCAGTTCGCCGCGCCGCCGCACACCGACCAGGACGCGGCCGCGGCGCGTGTATTTGATGGCGTTGGACACCAGGTTCTGGATCAGGCGGCGTAGCAGGTTGCGATCCGTCATCACGCTGAGTGACGAGGGCATGATCGTCAGGCCGAGCTTCCTCTCGGCGGCAAGCGGCTGGAAGTCGTTGCCGATCTGCCGCAGCAGCTCGTCCAGGCTGAACACGGCGTCGTCCGGTTTCATCGCGCCGGCATCGAGGCGGGAGATGTCGAGCACCGCGCCGAGAATGGTCTCGACCGATTCCAGCGAGGATTCGATGTTGTTTGCGGCCTTGCCGGTCGAGCCCTTGCCGGCCTTTTCGATCAGCGACGAGCAATAGAGGCGGGCGGCGTTCAGGGGCTGCAGGATATCGTGGCCGGCGGCGGCAAGGAACCGCGTCTTGCCGAGATTGGCCTCCTCGGCCAGCATCTGCGCCTGTGCCAGTTCCTCGTTGACGCGGGTCAGTTCGACGGTGCGGTCCTTGACGCGTTGTTCCAGCGATTCATTGGCGCGCTTGAGCGCCAGATCCTGCTCGACGCGTCCTGAGATGTCGGCATAGGTGGCGACGATGCCGCCATCAGGCATTGGGTTGGAGCGCAACTCCAGGATGCGGCCGCTGGTCTTCAGCTCCATCTGCCAGGGGCTGACGAAACTGGTGAGGCGGTTGAGCATCGCCACCCGCTGGTCGGCCGGAATGTCGCCGCGCTCGGCCAGGTGGCGCAGGATGCGGTCGAGCGAGACCCCGACCTGGCCCATCTCGTCGGGCAGGTCGAACAGCGCCCGATACTGGCGATTCCAGCAGATCAGCCGGAAATCCCTGTCGAAGACGGTGATGCCTTGTTCCATCTGGTCGAGCGCGATCTGCAGCAGGTCGCGATTGTGCTGCAGCGCCTCGGTGGCGTCGTCGAGCAGGCGGAAGGCATCCTTGGATTCGCGGTCGTTGCGGCGCAGCAGCAGCGACAGGATCAGCCGCGCCGAGGAGGAGCCGACAGCACTCGCCAGAAGCTGCTCGGAGAAGCGGATGACGTCCATGCTGGCTTGTTCGTTGCCGTGCAACGAAGCGCCGCTGCTCTCTTCAAACGACTGGAAGGACCGCTCGGTGCGTTCGACGCCAAGATAGCGCGCGATGGTGTCCTTGAGGTCGTTGAGGGTGACGGTGGTGCGGAAGCGGCGCAGGCTCGGCATCGGGCTCGCCTCGCGCGGCACGAAGATCGACGCCTGGATGCGTTCCAGCGGCACCGACGCGCGCGACAGCGAGCCGAGCACGAAGAACAGCGTGTTGATCGACAGGCTCCACAAGACGCCGTGGTTCAGCGGCTCGGCGATGGTGCCGAACAGCGCTTGCGGCCGCAATGCCTCGAAGCCGAACAGGCCGTGGACGACAATGCCGGTGTCGGACGCGGCGAGCGAAGGAAGCAGCAGCGTGTAGCTCCAGACGACGATGCCGGCGACCATGCCGAGTGCCGCACCCCTGCCGTTGGCGCCGCGCCAGATCAACCCGCCGATCAGGGCCGGCGCAAACTGCGCGATCGCGGCGAACGACATCAGGCCGATCGAGGAGAGCCGCGCGCTGTCGGTGCTCTCGCGATAGTAGAGGAAGGCGACGAACAGCATGATGAAGATCGCCGCCCGCCGCACGTTGAGGATGAGCGTCGACCAGTCCTCGTTCTCGGATGTCGTGGTCTTGAGCAGGCGGCGAACAAACAGCGGAATGACGAGGTCGTTGGAGATCATGATCGACAGCGCGACGCTTTCGACGATCACCATTGCGGTCGCCGCCGAAAGGCCGCCGATAAACGCCGCCATGGCCAGCACATCGTGACCGCTGAGCAGCGGCAGCGACAGGACATAGAGGTCGCTGCTGGTTCTGGTACCGACCAGCGCCAGGCCGGCGAGCGCGATCGGCAGCACGAAAAGGTTGATCGCAACCAGATAGAGCGGAAACACCCATGTCGCGGTGCGCAGTTCGGCCTCGCTGCGGTTCTCGACGATGGTGACGTAGAACTGGCGCGGCAGCATGATGATGGCGAAACCGCTCAAACATGTCAGCACCAGCCAGGTGGCGAGCGACGTGCGGTAGCCCATCGCCTGCTGAACTTGCGAATTCTCGGCGAGCTTGTCGACCATATCGCCTGGGCCGCCGAAGATCAGGAAGGTGACCATCAGGCCGATCGCCAGGAAGGCGGCGAGCTTGACCACGGTTTCGACCGCTACCGCCAGCACCAGCCCATCCTGGTGTTCGGTGGCGTCGGCATGGCGCGTGCCGAACAGAACCGCAAACAGCGCCAGCAGCATGGCGACGACCAGCGAGATGTCGCTGACGAAGGGATCGAAGGAAGGCGGCGAGCCGGTATAATGCTCCACCATCAGGCTGACCGAGCCGGAAATCGCCTTCAACTGCAGCGCCATGTAAGGCACCGCGCCGATCGTCGCGATCAGCGTGGCGATCGCTGCAACGGCGAAACTCTTGCCGTAGCGGGCGCCGAGGAAATCGGCAATCGAAGTGATCTTCTCTGTCTTGGCCAGCCTGACGATGCGCCGAAGCAGCGGAAAGCCGAACACGAACACCAGCACCGGGCCGATATAGATGCCGAGGAATTCGAGGCCGCGCTCGGAGGAAAGGCCGACCGAACCGAAGAACGTCCAGGAGGTGCAGTAGATCGCCAGGCTGAGCGCATAGATGAAAGGCCGGGCCCGGTCAGGCCCGGATGTCGTTGAGCGCCGGTCGCCGAGGCTGGCGATGACGAACAGCAACGTCACATAGGCGATCGCGATGATGACGATGAACCAGCCCTGCACGGCCCGATAATCCTCCCTTGCCGGTTTTGCATCCGGCCTGCTGAGACGCAATCACAGCTTGGCGATCAAGTCCATCGCGGCTTTCGGCGCAGGATGGCTGCGGCTTCGGGAATTTTGGTCGGCGGAAACGGTCTTTTGTCCATGCTGCAACCGCAGGTTTTTGCTATTGTGCCAGTGGGCCGGGGCCGAAAGGCGGGGGTGGGGGCGGCAGCTTGGCCCGTTGTGACAAGGAGGGTCGGATGCTGAAAGAATTCCAGGAATTCATTTCCAGGGGCAATGTCATGGACCTGGCCGTCGGCGTCATCATCGGCGCCGCCTTCGGCAGAATCGTCGATTCCCTGGTCAATGACATCATCATGCCGATTATCGGAGCGATTTTGGGCGGACTCGACTTCAACAATTATTTCCTGCCTTTGTCCTCAGCCGTCAACGCCACATCGCTGGCGGACGCCAAGAAGCAGGGCGCAGTCTTCGCCTATGGCAGTTTCATCACCGTGGCGCTGAATTTCCTCATCCTAGCCTTTATCATCTTCCTGATGGTCAAGGCGGTGAATAATCTGCGCAGGCGGCTGGAACGGGAAAAGCCCGCCACCCCTGCCGCTCCGCCGGCCGATGTCGCGCTGCTCACCGAAATTCGCGATCTCCTCGCCAGGAAATAATCCAGGGGCAAGATCTCTGGACCAAAGCCCCGGTCGGTTTCGACCGGGGTTTTCTATTTTCGCCCGTCGCAAAACACGCTAGCTGTCCAGAAGACGGAAACGGATTTTTCCATGACCTTGATCGAGAATTTGCGCGCCGAGGCCCGGGCCGCGCCGGAAAGCGGCATTGTCGCCGTCATGAACCGCGGCCGCGACCGCGACGGCATGATCCCGCTCTGGGCCGGCGAGGGCGACCTGCCGACGCCCGCCTTCATCACCGATGCCGCTGCCCGGGCGCTGGCCGGCGGCGAGACCTTCTATACCTGGCAGAAAGGCATCCCCGAGCTGCGGCAGGCGCTCGCCCGCTATTACATCAGGCATTTCGGCAAGAGCTTCGCCGAGGAAGAATTCATCGTCACCGGCTCGGGCATGCATGCCATCCAGCTGGCGATCGACGCGGTCGCCGGCAACGGCGATGAGGTCGTCTATCTGTCGCCGGCCTGGCCGAACTTCGCCGCAGCCGCCGGCGTGGCGGGCGCGGTCCCGGTCGCTGTGACGCTCGACCAGTCCGGCAATGGCTGGTCCTGCGACGTCGGCAAGATCGAGGCGGCGATCACGCCAAGGACAAAGGCGCTGTTCGTCAACTCGCCGTCCAACCCGACCGGCTGGACCGCCGACAGGGAGACGCTGCAGGCGATCCTCGACCTTGCTCGCGAAAGGGGCCTGTGGATCATCGCCGACGAGATCTATTCGCTGTTCCACTATGGCGATAGTCGCGCGCCGTCCTTCATCGATATCATGGCCGATGAGGATCGCATCCTGTTCGTCAACAGTTTTTCCAAGAACTGGGCGATGACCGGCTGGCGGGTCGGCTGGATCAAGACCCATCCTTCGCTGCAGCAGGTGTTCGAGAACCTGGTCCAGTATTCGACCTCCGGCGTTGCCCAGTTCATGCAGCGCGGCGCGGTCGTCGCCCTCGATGAAGGTGATGCCTTCATCGTCGAGCAGGTGGAGCGGGCGAGGGCGGCGCGTGACCTGGTCTGCGGCATCCTGGCTGCGACCGGCAGGGCACGCTTCACCGTGCCGCAGGGCGCGTTCTATCTGTTCTTCGCGGTCGACGGCATCACCGATTCACGCGCCGCCGCCTTCGACATCGTCGAACGCGCCAATGTCGGCCTGGCGCCCGGGACCGCATTCGGTCCCGGCGGCGAAGCCTTCCTCAGGCTGTGCTTCCACCGCCGCCTCGACCAGCTCGAGGAAGCCGCACACCGGCTGGCGAAGTGGATGAAGAGTGTGTGAGAGTCAGGTCCGCCCGAGTGTGCGCAAGCGAAGCGACGTCGCGTAGGCCCTAGGAACCATGCCGTGACCTTCGAATGCCGCGGCGTCGAAGAACAACACGGCACCGGGAGCGGAGACCGCCATCATGCCCTCGACTGAAGATCAACCGCCGGACTTCGGTACCAGCAGCGGAATGACGCGGTCGCTTTCCCTCACGGCCGGCCGGCCCGCAGAACCGTAGGAGATACCCAAGGCATCCCAGGTCTCGACCAGCGCATCCTGAAGTTCCGCGATCAGGTGATCCGAATGGAACGGCGTCGGCGTGATCCGCAGCCGCTCGGTGCCGCGCGGCACGGTCGGGTAGTTGATCGGCTGGATATAGATGCCGTGGACGCCGAGCAGGCGGTCGCTGGCCATCTTGCAGAGCTCCGGGTCGCCGACGAGCAACGGGACGATGTGGGTAGCGGAGTCCATCACCGGCAGGCCGGCGGCGGTAAGAACCTGCTTGGTCCGCGTCGCCTGGCGCTGCTGCGCGTCGCGTTCGGCCTGCGAGCGCTTCAGATGGCGGATCGACGTGGTCGCCGCGGCGGCGATGGCCGGCGGCAGCGCCGTGGTGAAAATGAAGCCCGGCGCATAGGAGCGCACGGCATCGATCACGGCACTTGTGCCGGTGATATAGCCGCCGAGCGTGCCGAACGCCTTGGCCAGCGTGCCCTCGATGATGTCGATACGGTCGGCCAGCCCTTCGCGCTCGGTGATGCCGCCGCCGCGCGGTCCGTACATGCCGACCGCGTGGACCTCGTCGATATAGGTCATGGCGTTGTAGCGCTCGGCAAGGTCGACGATCTGCTTGATCGGCGCGATGTCGCCATCCATCGAATAGACGCTCTCGAAGACGATCAGCTTGGCGCGTTCGCGGCCCGCCGCCTGCAGCAGGCTTTCGAGATGCGCAACATCGTTGTGGCGGAAGATCTTCTTCTCGGCGCCCGAACGCCGCACGCCTTCGATCATCGAGGCGTGGTTCAACTCGTCCGAAACGATCAGGCAGTTGGGCAGGAGCCGCGCAATCGTCGAGATCGAGGCTTCGTTGGAGACGAAGCCGGAGGTGAAGACCAGTGCGGCTTCCTTGTCGTGCAGGTCGGCCAGTTCCAGTTCGAGTTCGACCAGTGGATTGCTGGTGCCGGAAATGTTGCGGGTGCCACCGGCGCCGGATCCCATCTTGCCGGCGGCGTTCTGCATCGCGGCGATGACGTCTGGATGCTGGCCCATGCCGAGATAGTCGTTGGAGCACCAGACGGTGATTTCCTGGGCGCGGCCGTTGGCGCGCCAGATGGCGCGCGGAAATTTTCCCACGATGCGCTCGAGGTCGGCGAAGATGCGATAGCGACGCTCCGCATGGAGCTGGTCGATCGCGTCTTCGAAGAACCGCTGATAGTTCATTTCGGCTTCCCAATTTTTGCGTGGGATCATAATCATTGCCCTATTCGACGTCTACTTGGCCTTTTTGGTCAAAATGCCACGCCCCAAGCCTGTTCCTAACGACCATGGATCATGGCCTATTCCCTTGATGTGGATCAATTTTGTTTCAGGACGATGCCACGCGGCCGATGAGACTGGTTACCGCAGACACTAATGGTACTAATGGCCTAGTGGCAGGCTTTCCAGTAAGGGGGTGTTGAGACAGTTTCCGATAAATCTTGAGCAGCGAGGACACGGATGACGGTTTTGGTGACAGGCGGCGCCGGCTATATCGGCAGCCACATGGTCTGGGAACTGCTGGACGCGGGCGACAGCGTCGTCGTCCTCGACCGGCTCTCGACCGGGTTCGAGTGGGCCGTGGCGCCAGAGGCAAAGCTCGTCGTCGGCGATGTCGCCGACAAGGAGCTGGTCGGCTCGATCATCCGCGACAACAAGGTCGACGCGATCATCCATTTTGCCGGCTCCATCGTGGTTCCTGAATCGGTCGCCGACCCGCTCGGTTATTACGAGAACAACACCTGCAAGACGCGCACGCTGATCGAGACCGCGGTGCGCGAGGGCGTGCCCAATTTCATCTTCTCCTCGACCGCCGCCGTCTATGGCGGCGCCGGGCTGGAGCCGGTGCGCGAGGATGCCCGCCTTGCACCGGAATCCCCCTACGGCCTGTCCAAGCTGATGAGCGAATGGATGCTGCGCGACGCCGCAATTGCCTATGGTTTGCGCTATACGGCGCTGCGCTACTTCAACGTCGCCGGCGCCGATCCGAGGGGCCGCACCGGCCAGTCGACGCCGGGCGCCACGCATTTGATCAAGGTTGCCGCCGAGACGGCGCTCGGCAAGCGACAGTTCATGCAGGTGTTCGGCACCGACTATCCGACACCGGACGGCACCTGCATGCGCGACTACATCCATGTCAGCGATCTGGCGGCGGCGCATCGGCTGGCGCTGGAACGGCTGCGCGCCGGTGGGGCAAGCCTCGTCGCCAATTGCGGCTACAGCCACGGCTATTCGGTGCTCGAGGTGATCGACAGCGTGCGGCGCGTCTTTGGCCATGATTTCGATGTGCGGATGGGCGAACGCCGTCCGGGCGACGCCGCCGCGGTGGTCGCCAATTCCGAGCTGGCGCGCCGCGAACTCGGCTGGACCCCGCAGCACGACGAACTCGACCGGATTGTCGCCGACGCGCTGGCGTGGGAGCGAATCCTGACCGGCAAGAATTCGGCGCGGAGCTGAAGTCCCGCTTTTCCCTCCGTGGGCTCGTAGATCGAGCGTAGAAGCGCTATTGAAGGAGCTGCGCGGCTGAAACGTGGAGGCGTTTCGGCCGTATTTGATCCTTTGGGGGCGGCATGAAGATATTGGTCCTTGGCGCTGGCGTCGTCGGCACGGCCGCCGCCTATTATCTGGCGAGCGACGGCCACGAGGTGACCGTCATCGAGCGCCATCCGATGGCGGCGCGCGGCACCAGCCAATCGAATGCCGGGCTGGTGTCGCCCGGCGACGCCACCGCCTGGGCCTCGCCCGCTGCGCTGAAGACGTTCCTGCGCGCGCTTTACAACCACGATCTCGGCATCAAGGTGCGGCTGCGCTTCGATCCCTTTTTCTTCGCCTGGAGTCTGCGCTTCCTGCGCCAGTGCACGCAAGCGCGCCTGCGTGCCAACACCGATATCAAGCTGCGCCTGGCGCTTTATTCGCGCGACTGCATCAACGCCATCTCGGCCGACACCGGCATCTACTATGACGAGCGCAAGAGGGGCATTCTTTATTTCTTCCGCTCGCAGCAGAGTTTTGATACCGGCACCGACAATTATCGCTATCTCGCCGAGCACGGTTTGCCGATCGAGATCGTCGGCCGCGACCGGCTGGTCGAGCTCGAGCCGGGCCTTGCCGGGGCCAGGGACAGAATAGCCGGCGGCGTCTATTCGCCGATCGACCAGACCGGCGACTCCAGCCAGTTCACCCAAAGCCTCGCTGCCTATGCCGCCGAGAAACTCGGCGTCCAATTCCTCTACGGCACGATGGTCGAAGGCCTCGACATCGAAGGCGATCGGGTGCGCGCGGTGATGACTTCGGCCGGTCCGATAACAGGCGATGCCGTGGTCATCTCGATGGGACCGGAAAGCGGCCTGCTCGGCCGCCGCTACGGCCTCGACCTGCCGGTCTATCCCGTCAAGGGCTATACCGCGACCGTGCCGCTGGAGGACGAGAGCAAGGGTCCGACCATGGGCGGCGCCGACGAGGATCAGCTCATCGCCTATTCCAGGCTCGGCAACCGGCTGCGGCTTGCTTCGACCGCCGAGTTCACCGGCTTCGACCGCAGCCACAAGCCGAGCGATTTCGCCGCCATGTTCAGAACCGGCAACGAGCTTTTCCCCGGCGCCTTCGACGAGAACAAGGCCGAGCTCTGGGCCGGTCTGCGGCCGATGATGCCGAACTCGGTGCCAGTCATCGGCCAGGCGCGCTACAGCAATCTCTACCTCGACACCGGCCACGGCCATGTCGGCTGGACAATGGCCTGCGGTTCCGGAAAATTCCTTGCCGATGTGGTCGCCGGCCGCAAACCGGAGATCGACCCGCAAGGTCTGGTCTACAAGGGCTAGATCATGTCCGGACCGCAAGTCGCCATCGACCTTGGCCGTATCGAGCGCAATGCGCGCACCATCGTCGACCGCTGCGCCCTGTCCGGCATCAAGGTCTTCGGCGTCACCAAGGGAACTTGCGGCATGCCGCAGGTGGCGCGCGCCATGTTGCGCGGCGGCGTCGCCGGCATCGCCGAATCGCGCTTCGAAAATATCCGCCGGCTGCGCGACAGCGGCATCAATGCGCCGATCATGCTGCTGCGCAGCCCGCCGATGGCGCGTGTCGAGGAGGTGGTGCGCACCGTCGACATCAGCCTGCAATCCGAGCTCGCCACCATCCGCGAGCTATCACGCATCGCCGAGCGCATGGGCCGCGTCCACGACATCATGCTGATGATCGATCTTGGCGACCTCAGGGAAGGCATCTGGCCGAACGACCTCATCCCGACGATCGAGCAGATATTGGCACTCAGGGGCGTGCGCATCGCCGGCATCGGCACCAATCTCGGCTGCTTCGGCGCCATCATGCCGACGGAGGAAAATCTCGGGCAACTCGTCGCCCATGCCTACAAGACCGAGCGTCTGTCCGGCGCAAGGCTCGACTGTATATCGGGCGGCGCGTCATCGTCGCTGACGCTGCTGCTCGAAGGCAGGCTGCCCGCGGGCATCAACAATCTGCGGGTCGGCGAGGCAATCCTGCAGGGTGGCGTCGAAACCTTCCGCGAGACGCCGTGGGCCGAACTGGAGCCCGATGCCTGCCGGCTGACCAGCGACATCATCGAGGTCAAGCTGAAGCCGTCGCGGCCGATCGGCCAATCCGGCTACGACGCTTTCGGCAACCAGCCGGTATTTGCCGACGATGGCGACAGGTTGCGCGCCATCGCCAATATCGGCCGCGAGGACGTCTTGATCGAAGGTTTGACGCCAATCGCCAAGGGCGTGCGGGTGCTCGGCGCCTCCAGCGATCATCTGCTGCTCGACGTGACCGACGCCGAGCCGCCACCCGCCGTCGGCGACCGTGTCGCCTTCCGCATGAGCTATGGCGCCATGCTGCTGGCGATGACCTCGGAATATGTCGAAAAGGCCCCGATGCACGACGTCGAGGATTTCTCCGGCCGCAGGATGGTGTCGATATCAGCCGAACCGGCGGCCGCCGGCATCCTGGCCAGGGAAGCGACCGGCGCCCGGCTGGAGGCGATGAATTTCGACGTCGTCGAGCTGGCCGATATCGAGCGGCCACCATCCGGTCTGGTCCGGTTTACCGCCGGCGGTGACCGGCGCATCGCCCACAAGGCGCTGACGACGACGGCGCGGGCGACACACTCCTTCGGTTTGATCTGGATCGATTCCATCGCAGCACTTATGCCCGAGGACGAGGACGGCATCGATCTGCCGGAACGTTCGGTGCTGGCGCGGGCGCTCGGCCTCGATCACAAGTCCGGCGCGCTGCAGCCGCAGCTGTCGCCGGAAAACGTCGTCATCGTCGGGCTGCGCCATGCCGATCCGGCCGAGGCCCGGGTGCTGAAAGATTCGCGCGTCTCCGCCTTCACCATGACCGACATCGACGCCATGGGCATGCGCGACGTGATGCACGAGGCGATCCGCATTGCCACCTCCGGCACGCAGGGCTTCCATGTCAGCTATTCCCCTGATGTCACCGAATTCGCCGGCTGGGCGGCTGGCTCCGGCGGCATCACGGTGCGCGAAACGCATCAGGCGATGGAGGCCATCGCGCTGTCCGGCGGGCTGTTGTCGATGGACGTTTCCGGCCTGACATCAGGTTTGGAACCGCGGATTGCGTTAGACACCGTCAACTTCGTCATGTCGGCTTTCGGCAAGCGGATTTTGTGATCAGCCTCGCGCCTCGACCGCCGCACGCCACGAGCGCGCATAGTTTGCCCAGGCTGGGTCGGCTGGCGGTTCGACCCTTTCGCCTTTGCCTTGGATTTTTCCTTGGTCCGACGCCAGCAAGGCAGCGCCGATGCTGGTGCCGGTGGCCGCATCGGACGCAATGACGGCACGCGCCGTTGCTGCAGCCAGCATGCGCGTGAAAAGCCGGTTGCGGGCGAAAGGGCCCTCGACGATGGCCGGGCCTTCGGCACCGATCAGATCGAGGCAGGCAGCGGTCATCAGCGCCAGATAAAAAGAGATAGCGGCGAAGCGCTGGCCATTGTTGATGCCGTCGGCGTTGAGCCATGCGGCGGTGTGATGAGGAAACGGCCCCGAACCCTGTTGGATCGAAGGCAGCAAGGACGTCTCCCGCGCGAGCACTGTGGCGACATCCTCTTCGGTCCAGCCTTTCGATTGGCCTTCCATCAGCAGCGAAAACTCGCGGCCGCCCATGAAACGCGCCGAGGGCACGGGATCACCGAGCGCGTTGACGTTGACCAATGTGTCGCGGGCCGGGTCGAGCGCGATCTTGTTGCCGCCGACCGCCATCGACACCACCCAGGTGCCGGTCGAAGCGACGGAGAAAGGCGGTCTGTCGGATAGGAGATGTGGCAGCAGCGATGCATTGGAATCGTGCAGGCCGCAAAACACCGGCGTCTGCGGATCGAGCCCCGTTTGCCGCGCAAGCGCGGGCAGGATCGGGCCGAGGCGATCCTTCGCCGGCCGCACCGGCGCCATCAGGCGGCGCCATTCCATCCGGTCGACCAGCGACGAAAAATCCGCTTTCCATGGGTTCCACAGATCCGTGTGGCAGCCGAGCGAGGTCACTTCATTGGCGGCGACGCCGGTCAGGCGCAAGGCCCAGTATTGCGGGTACGTCAGGATCGCGGCGGCCCTGGCGAACTCAGCCGGAAAGTTCCTCTGCTGCCAGAAGAACTGCGCGCCGAGATTGAGACCGACCGGCAGGCGCGGCGTGCCCGTCTCGGCGAAGGGCGGACGGATCGCGTCATAGTCCTTGGCGAGGGCGTCGGGCCCGGCGAATTCATAGTCGAGCACCGGCAGCGCCAGCTCACCGGTAGCGTCCAGCAGCACGCCCGTCGCGCCATGGGTGGTGATCGATATCGCATCGATGCGCTGTTCGCGATTGATCCCGGCGAGGCTGTCGAGGATGAACGACCACAGCAGCTCGACATCGTGGTGCGGGTAGGGACCGTCGGCAACGGGCGCGTTCGCCGTGCGGCGCAGCGCAACTTCGCGCAGATCGGCAAGATCGACCAGCGCCAGCTTAGCGTTGGTCTTGCCGATATCGATGACGGCGACGTGGCGGGTCATTCCATATGGAACATTGTTTCCAGCGGCACCGCCACCGGCTCGTTATCAGGCTTGGTCTCCATGATGTCGGCCATCTCGGCCCACCAGCGCTGCATCACGGGATGCTTCGGCAGTTCGTCCATGCCGTGGTCGTCGCGCCGCCACAGCACGCCGAACAGTATGTTGGGCTCATCGTCGAGATGGATCGAATAGTCGGAAACGCCGGCCTCTTTGAGCAGCGCCACCAGCGACGGCCAGATGTCGTCATGGCGCCTTTTGTATTCGGCCTTCATGCCGGGATTGAGCTTCATCTTGAACGCGAATTTCTCGGCCATCAGGTAAAACGCTCCCGCCGCACCCGCCGCCAGACGATGGGCAGCGCGATGACGATGATCAGCAGCAGGCCGATGAAGATCGACATGACGATCCCTGGCACATTGAGCAAGCCGAGGCCGAAGGTCACCAGCCCCATAATGAAGGCGGCGAGCACCACGCCCACAATGCTGCCGGCGCCGCCCAGGATGCTGACGCCGCCCAGCACCACCATGGTGATGACTTCCAATTCATAGCCTTGCGCGATCGACGGCCGGGTCGAGCCGAGCCGCGAGGTGATCAGCACCGAGGCGATGCCCGCCATCAGCCCGGTCAGGCAGAACAGGATGAACTTGATGCGGCCGACGCGCACGCCGGAAAACTGCGCCGCGACCGGGTTGTTGCCGATGGCGAAGACGCGGCGGCCGAAGCTCGTCCTGTGCAGAAGGAGCCAGTAGATGACGGCCGCGACAAGGAACAGCGTCAGTTCGAACGACACCACCCACCAGACATAGCCCTGGCCGAAGAACGCGAAGCTCGAGGGATAGCCCTTGTAGGCCTGGTCGCCGAGGACGATGAAGGCGATGCCGCGAAACAGGCTCATCGTGCCGATGGTGACGACGATCGACGGCAATCCCAGCCTTGTGACGAGCAGCCCGTTGAAGGCGCCGCAGCCGAGCCCGACAACGATGCCGATCGCCGCCAGCACCGGCGTGCCGGCGCCAGCCTGCACCGCCATGCCCATCATCGTCGAAGCCAATGCAATGATGGCTGCGACCGACAGGTCGATCTCGCCGGAAATGATCAGCAGCGCCATGGCAAGCGCGATCAGCGCCTTTTCGGTGAAGTTGAAGGTCAGGTCCGACAGCGACCACGCGTCGAGGAAATAAGGCGAGGCGAAGCTGTTGACGGCAAAGATGGCGACCGCCACCGCGACCAGCAGCGCCTCCCAGGAGAAGATCGCCGAGTTGAACGGCTTGTCGAGCCGGTCGGGAATGTGGCGTGGGGCAGGGGTGTCGGTCATGCCGCTTCCGCCTTCTTGAGAATGATGCGGCCTTGCCGGCGTTCGCCGCGCGCATTGAGCACCACGGCCAGGATGATGGCGCTGCCCGAAATCGCCATCTGCCAGAACGGCGAGATGTTGATCACTGGCAGCGCGTTGGAGATGATACCGAGGAACAGCGCGCCGAGTACCGCGCCGCCGACCGAGCCGATGCCGCCGGCGATCGAAATGCCGCCGATAACGCAGGCGGCGATGATGTTGAGCTCGTAGCCGTTGGCGACCTCGACCGAGGCGATGACGTAGCGCGAAATCCAGAGATAACCGCAGAGACCGCCGATCATCCCCGAGATGCAGAAGACGATGAACTTGGTCCGGCCGACATCGATGCCGGCATAGACCGACGCGGTCGGGTTGACGCCGATGGCGTAGATCGAGCGGCCAAGCGCGGTGCGCGTCATCAAGAGGAAGAACAAGGCGATGACCAGTATGGCGATCCACGACAGGACCGGAATGCCGAGGAAAGCCGCACGCTGCAGGCCGATGAAATCAGGGCTCATCTGGTCGGCATTGACCCAGGCGCCGCCTGAAATGACGAAGGTGGCGCCACGGTAGATGGTGAGCGTGCCGAGCGTCACCACGATCGGCGGGATGTTCAGCCGCCATACCAGCAGGCCGTTGATGGCGCCCAGCACCAGTCCGACCAGCAGGGCTATGACGATCAGCAGCGGGATCGGGATTGCCGGATGCGCGGCGTTCAGCATCGCCACCACCATGCCGGTGAAGCAGAGGTTGGAGGCCATCGACAGGTCGATCGAGCGGGTCAGGATCACCACCATCTGACCCAGCGCCAGGATCATCAGGATCGAAGTGTCGTTGAACACCTGGCGCAGATTGCCGAGAGCGGCAAAACCCGGAAAGCGCATCGAGATCAGCCCGATCAGCACGACGATTGCCGCGAGCAGCCAGACTTCGCGATATCTAGGAAAAGCCTTCATGCTGCGATCCCCGCTGCTGTCTTGACCAGCGTCTCGGCGTCGAGCCCCTTGTTGTCATAGACCGCGGCGATGCGGCCCTCGCGCATGACGACGACGCGGTCGGACATGCCGAGGATTTCGGGCAGTTCGGACGACACCATGATCACCGACAGGCCCTGCGCAACGAGCTCAGCCATAAAGCCGTGCACGGCGGCCTTGGAGCCGATGTCGATGCCTTTGGTTGGCTCGTCGAGGATGATCACCTTGGGCGCGGTCGCCAGCCATTTGGCGATGACGATCTTCTGCTGGTTGCCGCCCGACAGCGTGCCGACATCCTGGCTGAGCGACGAGGCGCGCAAATCGAGCCGCTCGGTGTAGGAACGGGCCAGCGCGAACTCCTCCGCCAGCCGCAACATGCCTGATTTGGACGTGCGCTTGAGCGAGGGCAGCGAGATGTTCTGGAAGATCGGCAGGCCGATCACCACGCCTTGCTTGCCGCGTTCTTCCGGCACGTAGACGATGCCGGCGTCGATCGAATCCGCCGCCGATTTCGGTACGATCGCCTTGCCTTCCAGCGTGATCGTGCCGCTGCTGGTGCGGGTAATGCCTGATATTGCCTGCATGACCTCGCTGCGTCCAGCGCCGACAAGGCCGTAGAAGCCGAGGATTTCGCCCTTGTGCAGCTCGAAGCCGATGTCGTCGAACTCGGTCGGATGCGACAGGCCGGAGACAGTGAGCACCGGCGCGCCGATCTCGGCCTTGCGCTGCGGAAAAATGTGATCGACGGCACGGCCGACCATCATGCGCACGATCTGGCTCTGGCCGGCATCCTTGATCAGGCCTTCGCCGACCATCTCGCCGTCGCGGAACACCGTATAGCGGTCAGCGATGCGGTAGATCTCGTCGAACTTGTGGCTGATGAACAGGATCGCCTTGCCTTCGCTCTTGAGGAACTCGACCAGCAAAAAGAGCTCCTCGATCTCCTTCAGCGAAAGGGCTGCGGTCGGCTCATCCATGATGACGATCTGCGCATCGATCGACATGGCGCGGGCGACGGCGACGAGGTGCTTGTTGGCGATGCCGAGATCCTTCAGCCGCGCATCGGCGTCGATGTGGCCAGCGCCCATGGTGTCCAATACTTCACGGGCTTGTCTGCGCATGGTGCGCCAGTCAATGGTGCCGAAGCGCGATCGCGGCGCATGGCCGAGAAAGATGTTCTCGGCCACCGTCAGATCGTCGAACAGCACGGTTTCCTGATGGATGGCCGTGATGCCATGCCCGAAGGCGGCATGGGCGCTGGGCAGTGTGACGGCCTGGCCATCGATGCTGATGGTACCCGCGTCGGGCTGGTAGATACCGGTCATGATCTTGACCAGCGTCGACTTGCCGGCGCCGTTCTCGCCGATCAGCGCGGTCACCTGGCCGGGGTAAAGCGACAGGCTGACATCGTGCAGTGCGCGCACGCCGGGAAAACTCTTCGAAATGCCTGACAGGGTCAGGCGCGGAACCGGAGCCAGAGGCTGCTCGGTCGTCGGGCTGAGTTGGGCTGTCGTGTCCATAGTCGTATCAAGCCCTGAAGCAAGGTTCGTTTGAAGGCGCGGCGGAACCTCTGCCCCGCCGCGCCGGCTTGAAGGCTCCAGGATCAATAGATCTTGGAGAACTCTTCGATGTTCGACTTGTCGAACTTGAAGGGCGGAGCCATTGCAGCCGAATTGGTATCGTCGAGCGTGACCTTGCCGACGCGGCCGATCGACAGCGTCGCACCCGGCTTGGCTTCCTCCTTCTTCACCGCCAGGTCATGGGCGAGGTAGACGGCCGAGTAGCCGAGGTCGATCGGGTTCCACAGCGCGACCGCTTGGCTGGCACCGTTGTCGATGAACTTCTTGAACTCCGACGGCAGTGCCAGGCCGGTGACGTTGACCTTGCCGATCAGGCCCTGGTCGGTCACCACCTGCGCGGCGGCAACGACGCCGACGGTGGTCGGTGCGATGATCGCCTTGAGGTTCGGATAGGATTTTAGCAGGCCCTTGGCCTCGTCCGTGCTCTTGGCCGAGTCGTCATCGCCATAGACGGTGGCGACGAGATTGATCTTGGGGAATTTCTCCGGCAGCACCTTCTTGGCCGCGTCGATCCAGGCATTCTGGTTGGTCGCGGTCGACGAAGCCGACAGAATGGCGACATCGCCGCCTTCCGGCAAATAGTCGGCGGCAAGCTTGATGATGGTCTCGCCGATCAGGTTGGTGTCCGAGGGGTTGAGGTGGAGCTGGCGGCCTTCCGGAGCGACACCCGAATCCCACGAGATGACAGTGATGCCGCGATCCATCGCCTTCTTCAGCGCCGGAACCAGCGCGTCGGCGTCATTGGCCGAAATGGCGATGGCGTTGACCTTCTGGGCGATCAGCGAATTGATCACTTCGATCTGGGCTTCGGCGGTCGCCTTGGTCGGGCCGGTGTAGATGATGTCGACGTCGCCGAGCTCCTTGGCCGCCTCTTCGGCGCCCTTGTTGGCGGCGTCGAAGAAGCCGTTGCCGAGCGACTTCACCACCAGCGCGATCTTGACGTTCTCGGCATAGGCCGCATTTACGAACATAGCGGCGGAGAACGCCGCCGTGACCATCAATTTCTTCAGAAAGCTCATCGAATATCCTCCCTTGAGCGTTGCATTCCATCGCCGCTGCGGGCCTCAGGCCTGCAGCGAAGATTCTTCCTTATTGCCTAGCGTTGTGCGGGCGACGATCAGCGTCACACCGGCGGTCTCCAACATCTTGGCCTCGCGGTCCTCGATGCCGTCGTCGGTGATGACGGTCGCGATGCGCGACAGGCCGCACAGGATCAGGCTCGAGCGTTTGCGGAACTTCGACGAGTCGACCAGCACCACCAGTTCGTCGGCCTGATCGATCAGTTTCTGCTCGGCCTGGATCAGCAGCGGATCGCCTTCCATCAGGCCCAACGGCCCGAGCCCTTGCGCGCCCATGAACATGCGGCGCGCATAGAAATTGCGCGTCACGTCATTTTCGAAGGGGGACAGGATGATGTTCTGCTCGCGGTAGATGGTGCCGCCCGACAGCATCACCGTGTTCTTGGAGTGCTTGAGCAGGTGCTCGGCGATCGGAAAGGAATTGGTGAAGATCGGCATCCGGCGGCCGGTCAGGAAATGCACCATCTGGAAGGTGGTGGTGCCGCCATTGATGATGATCGGCTCGCCGTCCTTGCACAGTTCCACGGCGTCCCGCGCGATCGCCCGCTTCTGCGCAGCGTTGATCGTCTCGTTGACGGAGAAAGGCCGGCCGGCAAGGCCGATGAACTGCGGTGGGGTGATCGCCTCGGCGCCGCCACGCACGCGGCGCAGGCGCTTTTGCACATGCAATGCGGCGATGTCGCGCCGGATCGTCGCCTCGGACGAGTCTGTCAGGTCGACCATCTCCTGCACCGTCACCACAGGCTTTTCCTGGACGGCGGACAAAATGATCCTGTGGCGCTCTTTTTCGTGCATGGTTCCTCCCTGCCAGCACATCTAGGCACTCAAAACGCGCAGTGTCAATCATTTCCGATCAGATAAATCCATTGTGCAGTGCAATATGATCGATGTTGATCGTTTGTGATTGACAACGCCGCCGCTTGCGTAGAAATTCGGACCAAAGGGACCGCGCCTTTTTGCGCGTCTCACGTCACGGGAGGATTACCTATGCTCGACAAGCGCTCCGGCACGCGCCTCGCCAATCTTTGGAATGAGGCGAAAGCCCTGGGGATGAGCGAGCCGGAACGTCTCGTCTATCGCTCGAATGTTCTTGGCTCCGACAAGCGCGTCACCAACTATGGCGGCGGCAACACCTCTTCCAAGATCTGGCAAAAGAATCCGCTCACCGGCGAGAGCGTGGAAGTGCTGTGGGTCAAGGGCTCGGGCGGCGACAGCGCCTCGATCAAGCTCGACGGTTTCGCCACGCTCTACATGGACAAGCTTAGGGCGCTGAAGGGTCTCTACCGCGGCCTCGAGCATGAGGACGAGATGGTCGGCTATTTGCCCCATTGCACCTTTAATCTTAATCCACGCGCGGCCTCGATCGACACGCCGCTGCACGCCTTCGTGCCGAAGCCCCATGTCGACCACATGCATCCCGACGCGATCATCGCGATTGCCGCCGCCAAGGATTCGAAGGCGCTGACCAAGGAGATCTTCGGCGACGCGATCGGCTGGTTGCCGTGGAAGCGTCCGGGCTTCGAACTCGGCCTGTGGTTGGAAAAATTCTGCCTCGAGAACCCTGAAGCCAAAGGCGTTGTGCTGGCAGGCCATGGCCTGTTCACCTGGGGCGACACCCCAAAGGAATGCTACGAGACGACGATCTCGGTGATCAACCAGGCGATCGAATGGTTCGAGCGCAAGTCTGAAGGCAAGCCGATCTTCGGTGGGGAAGTCGTCAAATCGCTCGACGCGCCGGCGCGTCGCGCCGTGGCGGCAAAGCTGATGCCGAGGATCCGCGGCCTGATTTCAGAAAAAAGCCACAAGCTTGGCCATTTCGACGATTCGCCCGCCGTGCTCGAATTCGTCAATTCGAAGGATTTGCGCCCGCTCGCGGCGCTCGGCACATCCTGCCCGGACCATTTCCTGCGCACCAAGATCCGGCCGCTGGTCATCGAGTTCGATCCTAAGGACCCCGATGTCGATGCTGTCATTGCCCGCCTCGCCGATGACGTGGCGGAGTATCGCGTTGGCTATCAGGCTTATTATGACAGGTGCAAGCATGCTGATTCGCCACCGGCGCGTGATCCGAACGCCGTGGTCTATCTGATGCCCGGCGTCGGCATGTTCACCTTCGCCGGCGACAAGGCGACGGCGCGCATCTCAAGCGAGTTCTACGTCAACGCCATCAATGTCATGCGCGGCGCCTCGACGGTGTCGACCTATGTTGGACTGCCCGAGCAGGAAGCGTTCGACATCGAGTACTGGCTGCTCGAAGAGGCAAAGCTGCAGCGCCTGCCCAAGCCGAAGGCGCTTGCCGGCCAGATCGCGTTGGTCACCGGCGGCGCCGGCGGCATCGGCCGGGCGACGGCCAACCGGCTGCTGCGCGAAGGCGCCTGCGTCGTGCTGGCCGATATCGACGAGACAGCCCTTGCCAGCACCAATGACGAGTTGGCGAAAGCCTATGGCAAGGATTTCGTGCGACCGGTGGTGATCAACGTCACGTTAGAGGACCAGGTGATCTCCGGTTTCGCCGAGACCGCGGTCGAGTTCGGCGGCATCGACATCCTGGTGTCGAATGCCGGCCTGGCAACCTCGGCGCCGATCGAGGAGACGACGCTGGCGCTGTGGAACAAGAACATGGACATCTTGTCGACCGGCTATTTCCTGGTTTCGCGGGAAGCATTCAGGCTGTTCCGTGCGCAAAAAATCGGCGGCAACGTCGTCTTCGTCGCCTCCAAGAACGGTCTTGCCGCATCGCCCAACGCCGCGGCCTATTGCACTGCCAAGGCCGCCGAAATCCATCTGGCGCGCTGCCTGGCGCTGGAGGGCGCCGACGCCCAGATCAGGGTCAATGTCGTCAATCCCGACGCCGTGCTGCGCGGCTCGAAGATCTGGACCGGCGAGTGGAAGGAACAGCGCGCCGCCGCCTACAAGATGTCGACTGACGACCTCGAGGAGCATTATCGCTCGCGCTCGATGCTGAAGCGTTCGGTATTCCCCGAAGACATTGCCGAGGCGATCTATTTCTTCGCCTCCGACATGTCGGCCAAGTCGACCGGCAACATCGTCAACGTCGACGCGGGCAACGCGCAGAGCTTTACGCGATAATAGTTTGAAGGCGGCGCTGCCCCTCACCCTTACCCTCTCCCGTGACGAACGGGGAGAGGGGGTCGCCAGCGCCGGCGCACTTCCCTTCTCCCCGTCTCTATACGGGGAGAAGGTGCCGGCAGGCGGATGAGGGGCAGCGCCAACCGAACGCATTTGGGAGGAAACGCAGTGTCCGAAACCATCATCTCAGCCGACATCGTCGACAAGGACAACGCCGCGCGCGCGGCCGACCTCAAGCGCGATTACGACTCGCTCGGCGAGCGCCTCGACCGCCGCGGCATCGCCATCGACGCTATCAGCGACAAGGTCGAAAAATTCGCCGTGGCGATCCCGTCCTGGGGCGTCGGCACCGGCGGCACCCGCTTTGCCCGCTTTCCCGGCGCCGGCGAGCCGCGCGACATCTTCGACAAGATCGAAGACTGCGCCGTGATCCGGCAGTTGACGCAGGCGACGCCGACAGTCTCGCTGCACATTCCGTGGGACAAGGCCGACCCGAACCGGCTGAAGCAGGCGGCCTCCCGCTTCGGCCTCGGCTTCGACGCCATGAATTCGAACACGTTCTCCGACGCCAGGGACCAAAAACTTTCCTACAAATTCGGCTCGCTGTCGCATGCCGATGCCGCAACGCGCCGGCAGGCGGTCGAGCACAATCTCGAATGCATCGAGATCGGCACGACGCTGGGCTCGAAGGCGCTGACGGTGTGGATCGGCGACGGCTCGAATTTCCCCGGCCAAGTCAATTTCGCCAAGGCCTTCGAGCGCTATCTCGACGCGATGAAGGAGATCTACGCCGGACTGCCGGACGACTGGAAGCTGTTCACCGAGCACAAGATGTACGAGCCGGCCTTCTATTCGACGGTCGTGCAGGATTGGGGCACCAACTACATCATCGCCAAAGAGCTCGGCGACAAGGCGTTCTGCCTGGTCGACCTCGGCCATCACGCGCCCAACGTCAACATCGAGATGATCGTGTCGCGGCTGATCCAGTTCAAGAAGCTCGGCGGCTTCCATTTCAACGATTCGAAATATGGCGACGACGATCTCGACGCCGGCTCGATCGATCCCTACCGGCTGTTCCTCGTCTTCAACGAACTGGTCGATGCCGAGCTTTCCGGTGCCGAAGGTTTTGATCCGGCTCACATGCTCGACCAGAGCCACAACGTCACCGATCCGATCGAAAGCCTGATGTTGTCGGCGGTCGAGGTGCAGCGCGCCTATGCGCAGGCGCTGCTGGTCGATCGCAAGGCACTGGAAGCCTATCAGGACGCCAATGACGCGCTGATGGCGACGCAGACGCTGAAAGCCGCCTATCGCACCGACATCGAGCCGATCCTCGCCATGGCGCGGCTGAACACGGGCGGCGCCATCGACCCGGTTGCCGCCTACCGCGCCGCCGGCTATCGGGCCAAGGTCGCGGCGGAACGGCCGGCGGTTGCGGTTGGCAGCGGCGGGATTGTTTGATACCGGCCTGAAACGAAAAAACCCGCCTGAGGCGGGTCGCGGCCCAAATCAGCACCGTGCGGAAACCACTAGCATAACTGCCGGCACAAAGCAAGAACAAAATGGCTGAAGGTTGAGGTAGGGGCTTGCCATCGACGCTGCGACGCTGAGAGGTCACGGCATGGATCCTAGGGTCTCCGCGACGTCGCTTCGCGACTGCTCGCCCTAGGATGACGAAGGGAAAATCGTATCGGCCAATCTCCAAGGTTGCCATTAGCCGCCAATCTCCAACATCCGCGATTAGCCACAAGCCAACACGCTTTCGTCATCCTAGGGCGGAGCAGGAGCGAAGCGACGTCGCGGAGACCCTAGGATCCATGCCGTTACATCAGCCGAAGATCGCAACTGTGGTTACGAAGCGGCCGGTGAGGGCTGCACCAATCCCTTTCCGTTCTATTGCCATGGACTCAGCCTCTCCAAGTGGCTTTCCTACGGCGCATCCCCACGCCTCGGAGAACGGCCATGCATCGCCGCACCCTAATCGCGATCAGTCTTTCCCTCACCTTGGCCTTTGTGCCGCTGACGGCCATCTTCGCCGCCTCGCCGCAGCCGGCGAAGGGCGAGCATGGCATGGTGGTCACCGCCCAGCATCTTGCATCGGAAGTCGGCGTCGAGGCGCTGAAGAAGGGCGGCAACGCGGTCGATGCGGCGGTCGCCGTCGGCTATGCGCTGGCTGTGGTCTATCCGAACGCCGGCAATATCGGCGGTGGCGGCTTCATGACCATCCGTTTCAAGGACGGCCGCTCGACGTTCCTCGATTTCCGCGAACGCGCGCCGCTCGCTTCGACCAAAACCATGTATCTCGACAAGGACGGCAAGCCGGTGAAAGGCGCCAGCCTCGATGGCTATCTCGCGGTCGGCGTGCCGGGCTCGGTGGCCGGTTTCGAGACCGCACGGGAAAAATACGGCACACTGACGCGGCAGGACTTGATGGCGCCGGCCATCCGCTATGCCAAGGACGGCTTCGTGCTGGAGCAGGGCGATGTCGCGTCGCTCGAAGGCGGCGCCGAGCGGCTCGCCAAGGACCCGGCCGCCGCCGCCATCTTCCTGAAGCCTGACGGCAAGCCTTATGGCATCGGCGAACGCCTTGTCCAGGCCGATCTCGCCGCCTCGCTCTCGGCCATTTCGGAGCGAGGCCGCGACGCCTTCTACAAAGGACCGATCGCCGACGGCATCGTCAAGGCGAGCGCGCAGAAGCGCGGCATTCTGGCCAAGGCGGATTTCGAGACCTACGCGGTTCGCGAGCTCGAGCCGGTGACCTGCAACTACCGCGGCTATGAGATCACCTCCTCGCCGCCACCGAGCTCGGGCGGCGTCATCATCTGCGAGATCCTCAACGTGCTGGAATTCTATCCGCTGTCCTATCTCGGCGCCGGTTCTGCCGAAACCGTCAAAGTCATGGTCGAGGCGATGCGCCATGCCTATGTCGACCGCAATTTGGCGCTCGGCGATCCCGACTTCGTCGACAATCCGGTCGAAAAACTGCTCGACAAGAATTACGCGGATGAAATCCGCGAAAAGATCGATCCGTTCCGGGCCGGCGTGTCGCAGGAATTGATGCCGAAGGGCTTTGGCGAGAGTCAGGAGACGACGCATTATTCGATCGTCGACAATGACGGCAACGCCGTCGCGGTGACCTATACGCTGAACGGTTCGTTCGGCGCCGGCGTCGTCGCCGACGGCACCGGCATCCTGCTCAACAACGAGATGGATGATTTCACCCAGAAACCGGGCGTGCCCAATCTCTACGGCCTGGTCCAGGGCGAGGCGAATGCGATCGCGCCGAGGAAGACGCCGCTGTCGTCGATGAGCCCGACCATCGTCGCCAAAGACGGCAAGCCGTTCATGGTCATCGGCAGCCCCGGCGGCTCGCGCATCATCACCATCACGCTGGAAGCGATCGTCAATGTCGTCGATCACGGCATGAACATCCAAGAGGCGATCGACGCGCCGCGCATCCACCACCAATGGCTGCCCGACACGGTCTATATCGAGCCGTTCGGCCTGTCGCCGGACACCGAAAAACTGCTTGCCAGCATGGGCTACCACCTCGATCTCGCCGACGCGAGCTGGGGTCAGGCGGCCGGCATTCTGGTCGGCGGAAAGAGCCTGGCGGAAATCGAGAAGGGCGGCGGCGGCCGCTACAACGGCGCCATCGACAGCCGCGCCGTTTCCGGCGAGGCCATCGGGTATTAGGTTATTCTCTTGAGTTAAGTGACCAGCGCAATGGTCGACGCGATCCCCCCGCTTCGCGGCGGGCGAGGTACCCAGGCCTTGAGAGGTCGAGGGACAGCACCCTGCCAATTTCCCCCGCGGGGAAATTGACAGCTTCGCGGAAGGTGCAAGCGGTGTCCAGTTCTCCGGCTCTAGCCTTCGAGGCGAGGAAAAATGCCGCCGCAATGACGACCAGGAGGCCCGTTCCCGATAATGAAGGATCCGCCTGTAGACCGTGCCAGCTTCCGTTGTCGGAGAAACGCCGCAAACCACCTGGGTCACTCACATCAGGGGTCACAGATGGCTCTCGTTGCGCCGACGCTCCTCTGGACAGTTGCGAAACGTAGGAGCAAGTTTGTCAGGCCGAAGGGTGATTAGCCAAGGAGCGCGACGATGTTCATGAAGCATGTCATTCGACTCGCACTGTTTGCCACGTTATTGGCCTCGATGGAGGCCAGAGCCGAGACGTTGCCACTGCCGGCAAATCTCATCGGGGCGGCTTCCGATGCCGGTGAAACGCTCCTGATCGAGGCCGATGCCCGGGAAGCCTATTTTCCGCTGGCCATAAATTTCGTCACCCAGAAGAACCAAGCTTTTTGTGGGGTGGCCAGCAGTGTCATGGTTCTGAATGCCATTGGCGTTCCAGCCCCACCAGTGCCCGAGTACGACCCCTACAGCACCTTCACTCAGGACAATCTTCTGGATGCCCGCAGCGAGCAGGTCATTCCGGCTGAGACAATCAAAAAGCAGGGCATGACCTTAGATGAATTGGGTGGCCTTCTTGCCTTGCAGCCCGTGCAGGTTGAAGTGCGACATGCTGCTGACAGCAGCCTGGACACCTTCCGTAAGGAAGCCCGAGGCTATCTCGCGACCAAAAAGCAGTTTGTCATCGTCAATTACTTGCGCAAAGCCATGGGCCAGGAAAAAGGCGGCCACATCTCGCCCTTGGCGGCCTATGATGCCGAGACCGACCGTTTCCTCATCCTCGACGTTGCCCGCTACAAATATCCCCCCGTCTGGGTGACGACAGCCGACCTATTTAACGCGATGAACACGCAAGACTCGGACAATGCCAACCGTACGCGGGGTTATGTTCTGATTGCTGCCAAGCCCTGATGTTGGCTAGCCCGGGTTGCAAATCGATTCTATGAGGGGTCGGAATAAGAACTGTTCCCCCCAGACACGCTAAGGTCGAACGGATCGTGAGCTTTCGTCACGAATGCTCATGATCGTCTGCCGGCTGGTCGCAAACCTTCTGGCGGCCGCCGAAACACTCATTCCCGTCGCCAGATCGTCGCGCACGTCCTGCTTCTGCTTTTCGCTGAGGGTCGAGGGGCGACCGAGAGCCTTGCCTTCCGACTTGGCGCGTTTGAGGCCGGACTGGGTGCGTTCGATCAGCAAATCCCGCTCGAACTGTGCGACAGCATTGAGCACGTTCATCGTCGCGTCCCGGCTGAGCTGGTAAGGTCGACGCCGCCAAGAGCGAGGCAATGAACGCGCTCGCCCATTTCGGCCAGCGTCCGGACCGTGGAGCTGACGTCGATGGCGTCGCGGCCGAGACGATCAAGCTTGGTCACGATCAGTACGTCCCCTGATTCCAGCCGATCGATAAGCCGCGTGAAGCCCTGCCGTTGCGCAATGGCCGTGCTTCCGGAAACCGTCTCGGTGATGCTGCGGCGCGGCTCGACGTGGACACTAGATTTCGTGCGCCCCGACTCTGTTGAGATTCAGGTCAGGCCTGCATCACCTGAATATCGGCAGACCCGTCAGATGACCAGCGTGATGGTGGACGCAATCAGCATCACCGCCGCGATGCCGACGAACAACGCATAGATGCGCGGCCGATCGAGCAGAAGCGCATTTCCCGATATCCACGCCGCGGTGGCGCCGCCAAGCGCGTACAGGAAGCCGTTACGGTGCCCCAAGGCCAGGGTTGCGGCCATCAAGCCGCCAATGATGAGAGCGCCGAACACGATGATCACGGCGACCGCGTATTTCTCGAAATCGTTACTGGCCACCCCCGGACCCATCACGTTCAACGTCGTCAGGTCGTCCGGGTCGAAGGGGTTGGCCGACCCATATTCGTCTTGACCGACAGGCTCGCGCATCATTCATTCTCCTTGAAGCGGCAACAAATCATCAAGCCTCGCCGAGCGCAACCGGATCGCGCCGCGTTCAATGCGACCGGCACGGTCTTCAACACTTTCTGGCCGCGGCTTGCTAGCGGTTTCTTGGATTTATGTCGGATCGTCCCGGAGTTCCAGGCGATCTGTGGGATCGTCCTGCCGTTCCAGGCGATCTGTCGGATTGGAATCGCCAGCCGGGCGTTTCGAGTTGAACGTCCGCCCCTCTGCAGGCGGATTCGAACCGCTGCCCTTGACTGTCGGGCCTGACGACGATCACGCGCAAGCTTCGCCATCGAACGGCGTGCCTGACGATATCGGTGTGGCGAAGATTGGGTCGGCGGGGAGGTTGGCCGGCGCCACTTTGGGGGGGCGTTGGGGTAGATTGCCTGATGGGCGCCGGCCAAGCGGAAATCAGGTCCGCCGCAAGAAAATATAACAGGAATGGCGCGGTATGGCAGTGGTGTGATCGCGGAAGATGGTTCGCGCTTTCCGGTGCGGTGACCCATTATGGCCAGTCGTCTGGCACCTGAATTGCACCGTAAGCAATGCCGGCCAACTGCCCGGAAGTTGTCCCCAAATATGGGGCCTCGCCGCTTCGCAAATGGCGCGGCGGGCCTTTTTGCTGGCGCATCGGGGCGGCGGCACGATTGGATTCAATCATCGGCACGCCGATATAAGCGCGGCGCCACCGGAACTCGATGGCAGGTTTCGCAGCACGCCGAGATTTTTAGGCTGCGGGAGCCGGCGGCAGTTCGAACAGGTTGGCGCCATTCTCCTGGCCTCGCTCGACATAGCCGATAATCCGGAACCATTTTGCGACGTCCGGTCTCTGGAGCCAGCTGCGCGAGTGAATGGGGAGGTTGCCGGCGAGCGCCTGGATATGGCGAATGTGCCGCTTGCAGAAGCGAACGGTCGCGGCGCTGAAGAAATCCTCCTGCGCGGCGAACAGCGTATCAGCAGCGTCGCTATTCTCGTGCCACGCGATGAGCGCTACCGTTTTTTCGCCCTGCACGAGCGCATGAGCACGGCCTTCTTTCAAGTTCATCATCAGATTGTCGTAGGCGATCTTGCTGTCCTTGCCGGCCGCGACGTACTCCTCCGATATCCGCTTGGACAGATCACTGAAAACATTTTCCAGATCTCCAACCGTTGCTGCGCGTGCTCTCATTTCGCCTCCTAGAGCCCCAGCAGGCAGTTTGCCCTAAGGATAGGGGATCACCAAGCAAATCAAATCCGTCATCCGCCCGATGCGAGCAAAGATGTTTCGCCGGGGGAAGAACGCTGCGCGGCATGCCGTGACACCGACGGGCTGATCCCTGCCAACTGATTAGCAAAGTCGGCGGCCATGGCATAAGCTGCTGAAATTGCTAGGTGCCCTTGAAGTGGATTCGAACCACCGACATGCGGATTTTTAGTCCGCTGTCGATGGTTGAAATCGTTGAGCTTTTTAGCTCCATGTCGCGTTCATGTCGCGTCAGGCCAAAGTGCCCGTTCGGCCGCAGCCAGTTCCTCGGCATCATCGCCGCGCGGGAACAGGTTGCCCGTAGACGTCCATTGTCATCATGATAGAGGAATGGCCGAGCCGTTCCTGAACCACCTTGGGTGGCAGGCCCAGGCCACCATCGGCAACCGCCGGACTGCAGCACGTCGGCCGATGACGCCAATAGCCCTCAGTGCGTGGTGACGCCGCCCACAGGAACCTTTTGGCGCTGGCGGGACAGCGCGCCCCTCTTCCGTTGTGCCGTCAAAAAAAGCCGCCGGGCGAAACCCGGCGGCTTGATCGTTCGACTGGGTCGTTTCAGGCGCGATCGGCTTTACGGCGCCGGAGCCAGCTTGGCGGCCGCCTGGTCGATCTTGTCGGCAAGCACACCCTTGGCCCAGTCCGTGACCTCGGCGTCGACGGGCTTGTTGGCCATGTCGGCCAGTGCCGCGTCGAGCGATGCATCGTCGGTGCCGACAGCGGCCTGGTCGGCAGCCGTCTGGGCTGCGGCAGCCGCTGCTTCGGCATCCGAGACCGTGGTTTCCTGGGCCGCGACCTGCGCTTCCAGATCCGCGATCTGTCCCGGCAGGGCCGCCTGTTCCTCGGGCGTCATGGCTGCAATCTGGTCAGGCGTAAGCCCGTTCAACGTGTCGAGCTGCGCGTTCAGGGCATCCAATTGGGCCTGAGCGTCGACCGCCGCCGCGGCCGCCTTGTCAACCGCGGCCTGTGCGTTCTGGGCGTTCGCGGACGCCACCGCAAAGGCCTGTACGGCAGCAAACTTCTTGCTCTTGGAGTTCATGTAGGCGTTGACGTTGCGCTGCAGCGAGTTCAACCGGCCGAGCTTGGCACGGATATTCTTTTCCTTGGACACAGGGGCGGTCTGCTCGGTGTCGTCAACACTTGCAACAGTCTCCGTTTCGGCCTTGGCCACCTGCCCCTTGGCTGACGCCGACTTGCCGTGCGACCCGCTATTGCCGGAATTGCCGCCAGCATTGCCGTTGCCGCCGCCGTTACCGTTGCCGCCACCATGGCCGTTACCGCCACCATGGCCGTTGCCGCCACCATGGCCGTTACCGCCTGCACCGGCCAGCGCCGGAGATGCCAGAAGCGCGAACACGGCAAACGCGGCGAAAAGAGTCTTTCGGGATGTCATAATTCCTCCTTTTGAATCGCACCTCCGCATATAACTGCCAAATATAACGAAGAGCTAATTTATATCTGAGAAACTTTATGCAAATGCGAAAGTCCGGCGGGTTGCGACGCCGACCTGCACCGAGGCCCTCGAAATTCCCCCGGGCAGAACTGTCTCAATCAAAGCCAAAAAGACTCTAACCGTTCGTTTCTGCTAAATTCCGGACGGAAGACCGTTCTTGGAATTGCGCTAGAGCGGATGCAGGATATCGGCGCCCGCCTGTTCGTCGAACAGAACCGCGCAGCCGCGCTTGAGTGCCACCGCTGAAAGGGCGTTCGCCATCGCATCATCCGGCGACACAAAATCCACCGGTCAGCACCCTCAGCTCTTCCACCGCCCTGACTATCGAGCGGCGACCGTCCTCTCACAACGTCTGGTCCGTAGGTCGCGCAGGCAATCGCCATCGGCCCGGCCTAGTGGCGATGATACGCCAGAACTGTACTGCCGCGTGGCGATTTGTGGCGATCAGATAAGGTGAACCCAGCACCCTCGATCAAAGACTGAAGCCGGATGTCGTCTTCGTCGGGGACTCGCGCCACAATCGTCTGTGCGCGGTTGATGATGTCGGTGAAGATGCGATCGGCCTCCTCCTGACCCAACCCCCTGCGGACATGCTGGTACACAGCGAGAAGAAGCACGATATCGTAACTGTCATTTAGAACAGATTGAAGCTTTCGGCTGCCTAGGTTCATGGCGTCAAATCGACTTTCTACGTTCGATCCTAGAAAGATGGAACGCGCCACGCGGGTGTGTGGCTTCAGAATGTCAATGCCGTGGATGTAGGCCGGTCTGCGTTTGGCGATTTCATAAGCGACGATGCCCATATTGCAGCCAACATCAAGGATCGTCTTACCGGAGTAGTTTACCCCGCATGAAAATAATCCATCGAGCCGATCGTCCCACGTTCCTGCGCTATATTTCTTGTGCGATTTCCAAAAAGGCACGACTATCCTTCCGTGTCCTGGACCAAAGTCGAATTTTATCTGCGCCCGTTAGCATTTTCCGGCAAAGTCCAACGAAACGTCTGTCGGACGGTTAAGCAATTGCCATGGAAAATGGTGCCCAGAGGCGGAATCCAAACGATGGAAAACTCTCTCTGTTTCCAAATCGTTAGGACTCACGCTATAGCAGGACTAGCCAACAAAAATACCAACAAAATATTTCTGTGGATTGTTTCGGTTCCCGGATATCGCTCTATTCGCTCAATGCCATCGCGTCCCAACCTTATCTCAAAAGCCCATTGCTGTCGTTACTCGAGCTTGGTCCAGATAAGTCCTCTCGATCGCATTCCATGGTGCGTGAGCAAATCGCAGGTCCGCTGCCTCCGATTTCCCGACCTCTGATCGCTCCACCAACTGAAGATGGCGGAGCAAAGCGGCAATTCAGGATATGCGTCGTCCATAACTTTGATGTTTATAACACACAGATGCGGAACGGTACGGCGGAAAAGTCCCCTTTTGTCCTGGTCGGAAGCCTCATCTGAGGTGAAAGCGAGCTTGGGGGTGTGACGGTGCGGGCGTGAAGAGCATCGTCAGATTGTGCAGATTGCCCCCTATCATCGCCCCGCATAGGACATGATGGTTGCGCAACCGCACGCAGCAGCAATGCGCCTCATTGAGCCATGGCCACAATCACTTCTGATACCGTATCGGACATACTCGCGTTTGGGTTTAGTGAGCGATGGTTGAACCCGACCCCTATGTACACGACCCCTTCTTCAAGATGGTGGACGATTCTGAATGGAATGCCTGCATTGGCAGGCAGGGCGAGGAGGCAAACTATGGCGATGGCTACAATCGAGGCAGCGATGGAGCTTGCTGACGCGGTCATCGAGAAGCAATTGTTTGGCAAACGCGACACGCTTGTCCTGCCCATCCTTTACAATGCGCGCCATGCCATCGAGCTGGCGCTGAAATTCGCGACCGATCGACTGGTCGCCGCGCAAATTGTCCGCGGTGACAGGAAGCGCGATCACCACATCAAGGCCCACTGGGAACGCCTTCACGCCACCGCGATTGGCGACGAGGCGCTTTCCAAGACGATCGCCGCGCTTGAGCGTTTCATCGAAAATCTGTCGCGCATCAGACGGGCAGGAACTGCGCTATCACAGAAACCGTGACGACGATTCCGGCCTAGCGGACTACGCGCTAGCCAATTTGAAGGTTAGCCAGACCAGCCCTCAGCAAACTGAAAACGCTCATCGATGATTCGCAGTATCGTCTGGACGAAGCTACCGGCACGATGCGGGCCAGGGCGCGCTTCGACAACAAGGACGGCGTGCTGCAGCCGGGCATGTTCGGCCGCAAAGGCGTTCAGCCGCGACCCGATCGGGGCGCTCGGTCGCAGGATTTTATCGCCTCCGGGCCGCGCAGCCCGCAATTTGGCACGCCTTACACCTACGTCACGACCAAGACCTTCCTGTTGCACTTCGGCCTCGCCACACTGCGGGACTTGCCCGATTTCGAGGCGCTTGAGGTTGCCGCGCTGCTCAGCAAGGAGAAGCTGCTGGCGGGCGATATTCCCGTCGGGCTGGTGAGTGGTGGAGGAGGTGAGGAGCGACACTCCAACGCCAGGATTGGGATAGCGCAGCAGATACATGGAAGTAATCGCTTGATATGAGCGGTTAAGAGTCGAATCAGCGAACTATTCGATCGATATCGATAAGAGGTCATTATCGATAGTGAGCTTTCTCAACAGCATCATCGCCTGTGACAGAAGTGATTAGTAAGATAGCTTCCGTTACGCGAATCGGCTACAATAGAATCAATGGCTTACGACCTTTCGAAATTGGCCTTGAACACCCTGCTGGGGCCGCTCGCCCGCGCCGAAGACCTTTTGGCGCGGCTCGACGAGCGCGTGCACAAAAGCCCGGTCCGCGACGGCTTTATCCAACGCCAACATTTTGCCGACGCGGCGTCGGCGCTGTGGCTCGACGGCGAACTCGTCCATGTCGAAGACCTCGTCCTGCACGACGCCCACATGGACATCCGCACTCCGACCCACGAGCTCACCCGGGCCCACGCCGTGTTGCGCGCCCGGCGCCGCATTCTTTTGCACCCACCCGACTGGGCGCTTTCTCGCGTTGGCATTTTGGCGTTGCGCGGCCGTGAAGGGCAGGGCGGCGACGGGGCGAGTCCGGGACGGGCTGGCTCCCGACCCGATGCGGCGACGGCGGCCGGTGGGGCGGACGCCGATGCCGGCGAGAGCCTTTTCGAAGACACCGACCAGGAGGATGCTCATGCCGAAGAACTGGCGGAGATCGACGCCGTGTTGGCCCGCTCCAGCCGGCTACTGGCGAGCGAAAATTTCGCGCCGCGCGCGGCGGACAGCCCAGACGTCGACACGGCAGGGCATGGGGCAAATGCGCGGGAGGCCTTGCCGAACAGTCTCGGGCCGCTGATCCGCGATCTCGACTGGGACGAGGACCAGCGGCTGGCCGACTGGCTCGCCGTAATCGACACGATGCGCGGCGAAAATATGCCGGCCGTACTGGCCGCGGCGATCGCCTGGGAGGCGTGGCAGGACCTCGAACCGCTGCAGCACCAGCATTGGCTCGGTCCGCTGCTGGTTGCCGCTCTGCTCAGGCAGCACGGCAAGGTCGTCTCGCATCTGTTTTGCCTGCATGCCGGACTGCGGACCGTTCCGCGCGACCGGCGCAAAAACCCGGTCCGGAGCATCCGGCTGCTGGCCGGCCTCGATGCTCTTGCGGAGGCCGCCGCGGCCGGATTGAAGGAGCTCGACCGGCTGATGATGGCCAAAAGCCAGATGGAGCGCCGGCTCAGGAATCGGCAAAAAAACTCGAGTCTGCCGGCGCTGATCGAGCTTGTCCTGGCGCGGCCAGTGGTGTCGGCGGGGTTGATCGCGGCCGAGCTGAAAATCAGTCAGCGCGCCGCGCTCGGCCTCGTGACCGAACTTGGCATCCGGGAGGTGACGGGCAGGGGACGCTACCGGGCGTGGGGCGTTGTGTAACGAAAGTCGTAAGCCACCAGCCGGAGCTACAGAGGCCGGCTCTTCCTATCAGATAGTAACGTCCGACTTAGGCCGGCCGCCTGTAGGACCGTTTACCGTGTCTCGGCTCCAACTGCCCCCGGCGCATCGATGGCTAGAACCTCGAGGCCCTCAATTTCCTGCATAACCTTCCCCGCGATGCCCTGCAGGTCGCCGTACATCCCGACGGTCGACTCGATCACACCCTGTATCTGAGCCTCCCGCTTGGCCCACAGGCGTATCGTGGCTTTGCGTTCCCTGGCCAGATCGTCCTGCATATCTGAGAACTTTTCGACGATCGCCTCGACCCGGTGACGAAACCGGGGGCCGGTCAGATAGCCGTAGACCTGCTCCATCTTGGTGGCCTGACCGTCCTGCGCCAGGCGGGAGTTGGCGAGTTCGATCAGGGATAGCCGGAGCATGATCGCGATCGGAATCGCGCATTTGGGATGGGCGATGTAGACGCCATCCACGAGATCGAACGTTTCCACGCCCGCAGGCAGCGCTTCCGAGATCATCAGCGCGATGTCGGCCTTGGCGGCGCGCTGGTCCGCCCGGAGCTTGCCCAGCCAGCCCTGGCTCCAATTCTTGGTGCGTTTTGATTCCCACAGGATCGCGCCGCAGGGCTGGCCGGCCGGCCCCACCACGCGCTGCAGCACATCACCACCGAACTCGCCTTTCGCGACCGGTTCGATGATGTCCATTGGGAAGCGGCTGCCGATCAGCGATTCCAACTCGAGCTCAAGCACCTCGCCCTGAAGCTGCTGGGAGCCTTGCTCGGCGCGGCGCTTCAGCTCCTCGATCTGACGCTGCATACCGGCGATCTGTTCCTCTTTCTCGGCCACCTTCATCTTGAGACCGTCTTCGGCTTCGGTCCTGGCCTTAACGCGAACGGCATCCAACCCTTCCTGGATTTTCTTTTCAACGGTCAGCGTCATTTCCCGTTTTTCATCTTCGAGCGCCCGCTGCAGCTTCATAAACTCGGCCTGTTGTAACTGTGCCGCTGCGAGCTTCTCGTCCCGCGCCCTCAACGTCGTCTCCATCTCGCCAAGCTTCCTGTCCTTGTCCTCAAGGTCCGT
The DNA here is from genome assembly GCF_055811755.1 of Mesorhizobium sp. WSM4840. Taxonomy (NCBI): domain Bacteria; kingdom Pseudomonadati; phylum Pseudomonadota; class Alphaproteobacteria; order Hyphomicrobiales; family Phyllobacteriaceae; genus Mesorhizobium; species Mesorhizobium sp. WSM4840. Next base: position 15,097 of record NZ_JBVVQD010000002.1, on the reverse strand, counting down.
CGAGATCAACAGTTTTGCCTTGCGGGCCTCTTCGGCGACTATGCCAGCACGCTCAAGCTTGAGTTTTTCGGCGACCTGCCTGTCGATGTCATCCCGGGCTGCATCGATTGCTGCCTGCTTGCGTTGAAGCTCTTCCTCCCGGGCCGTCATGACGGCGTTGCTCTGCGCCAGGCGTCGTTCGTATTCCTCGCGCGTGGCCGCAATGAGCGGCGCCGCGAGCGACTCATTGAGCTTGATGTCCGTCTTGCAGCTCGGGCAGCTGATTGTCGGCTCATTGAGAGTCCTGGGCTGGACAGTCATCAGGCACATCCTCGCGAAGGAACGTGGTGCAAAAAGAACGTCCCAAAGTATACAGGATTGCACGGCCACCGGAAAGAACAAAGAGTGAACTTTTCAGTTATCCCCGGCAGAGGTGGCCAGACCGGAAACTAAGTCGAAAGGGCCGATGTCGATCGGGCCATTGGCCTTCTTCCGTTGCGGTCCGGGCACCTATGGCTCTAAGGACATGTTCAGTGGCCGTCGCTATCGCGGTGGGCCATCAAAGATAGACAGGGAGGTAGCAATGGAACGATCTCCAGGCATCCGGCAGAAGCCGAAAGCCGACGAATACACCGCATTCGCCGAGCTGGCAGCCCATGAGAAGCAGGGCGTCGACTTCGATTTCTCGGTTCTGGATCGAGCTTCGGCCGTGGCAATTGTCGCCCCGCATGGCGGCTGGATTGAGTATGGCACGTCCCAATTGGCCACCGCCGTCGCGGGAGATGATTTCTCGCTCTACCTGTTCGAAGGGCTCAAGCCGAAACGACCGCATCGCGAGCTGCATATATCGGATCCGAATATTTTGACGAAGACCAATGCGTCGAGCTGGTCACCAAGGCCCAGATCGCGATCGGCATGCACGGCCGCGCGGACGGCGATGACCCAGAGACGATTTGGCTCGGCGGGCGGGGCAGGGAATTGCGCGACGCTATTGCGCTGGCTCTAAGGAGCGTGGGCTTCAAGGCCATCACGTCCGGCCATCGCCTCCCTGGCGAGCACAGCAACAACATCTGCAACCGCGGAATAGGCCGGGCGGGCGTGCAGCTCGAGTTGCCAAAAACACTGCGGGACGTGCTCATCGCGAATTCCGAACGGCGCGCGCTGTTTTCCGGCGCGGTCCGCAAGGCAATTTCGAATCACCTCGGCAAGCAGGGCATTGCTTGAAAATCTGGTGGCGGCCAAACCTTCCAAGGCAACGCTTGTGCGTGCTTCCCTGGCCGACTCGACCGCCAAAGGCGCCCGGTTCAACAGAATCGAGGCCTACAGGACCGACTTCAGCCGTATGGACGCGCAGGGCGCGGTGTTTGCGAGCGCGGAAATGCAGCGCTCGAATTTCCAGGACGCCAATCTGACCAACGCTGATTTCACAAAGGCAGAATTGGGGCGTGCGCGGTTCCATGACGCCGATATCAGCGGCAGCCGCTTCTCGTTTGCCAATCTCGCACGGGCGGACTTCCGAGGAGCGACGTTCACCGCGCCGATAGACTTTGACCGCGCCTTTTTCTTTCTGACCCGTATCGAGGGCGTCGACCTTTCCAATTCGGCGGGTCTGTCCCAGTGGCAGCTCAACATGGCTTGCGGAGACGCCCGGAGCGAGTTGCCTTCTGGCTTGACGAGGCCTGAAGATTGGCCCTGTCAATTCCAGCAGGAATAGTTGTCGGCAAGCGAACTGCGGCAATGCTGCGCCGGAGAGGATGAAATTGGGCACCGCTATGTCATTGTGGGGACGCTATGTTTTTTTGGAAACGCCATTCCCTTTGGGCCTCCCGCCAGATCGGTGTTAGCGAAGCCGCTTTGCCCCCAGTGCTCGTGGGCGACTATGTCGCCTGGTTTCGGCGCGAAGTCGGGGTGCCAGTCGCCGCCTCACTCACCGCGTGAGAAATGGTGGCCTTGCATGATCCGTTGCTGCGAGGGGTTTGGATGGTCCCAGTCTTCATAGTCACCCGGCTCCCACCGCCGGTGCGGCACGATGACCACTTGATGCCCGCCGTCCGGACGGCGCTATCCAGCCGGCGCAGATTATCAAGCAGGCCGACTTCATCGGCGATCGGTTTCAGGTGTGGATAAGACTTTCCGCCCTCAGACAGGAAGTCGTTATTGGGATCGACGAGCAGGAGTGGGGTCCTCTCGCGAGGGTAGCCAGTCGCGCAACTGGTCGATGACGCGCTCTTTGCCGGTGTTAGGTAGGAGTCTCATTCTCGTCTCGCGCAGCAGAAATCAAAACACCGGCTGCTGCGGATCGCGCGGCTGGCCCTTGAACGGCGCAACCTTGATTTCGCTCTCCCGCTTCCGGGTTTGGGCGATGTCATAGCTGTTCTGCATCCGCATCAGCGTGTCCATCGATACGCCGAAGGCCTTCTCGATCCGGAGCGCCATTTCCGGCGACAGGTGCGCGCGTTCATTCAGAAGCGCCGACAGGGCCGGGCGCGTGACGCCCAGCACATGCGCCGCTTCAGTCACCGACAAGCCCAGTGGCTCTATGATCTCGCTCTTGACGAACCCGCCGGGATGGGCGGGATTCTTCATCCTCAGTCCTTGCGTCGTCGCCATGTCCAACTCCTAGTGGTAATCCTCATAGTCGAGGTCGATGATCTCGATTTCGGCCTGATCAATCTGAAACGTGATGCGCCAGTTTTTGGTGACGAATAGGCTCCAGGTCCCTTTGCGATCACCGGTCAGCTGATGCGCTTTCCAGCTCGGGACGGAACGCAGCTCGTCTTCCCGTTCCATATCCTGCAGGAAGGAAATGATACGGCGCAATTTCGGGATGACGGCGGCCTGCAATCCGGCCGTGTCGTCGTCTTCGATGAACTTGCGCAGTCCCTTGTGGACCACATTCCTGATCTTCATTCCATGCTACCACTCGGGGCTGTATAGTGTCAAGCTACACTTTACGCCGCCTTTCCTGATAGCCGAACCTGCTGGGCAGAGGGAAGGAAATTCGCAATGCGCTCGAAGGCTGCCTCGAAGCGGGCGAGCGATTTTACGAGATGCTCGCCCTTGCCCTGCAACATCTCCGGATGCTGCAACAGGTACATCGACGGGTCGAAATGGCTGAACTCGGGGATTTCGGCGGGCAGAAGCCGGAAATAGGCTTCAGCCTTCTTCACCAGCCGTTCGGTCGTCGTGTCGGCGTCAATCAGTTTCTGAACGGTGAGCGCATGCTGCTTGGGCAGCTGATACGTCTGGTTGACCAGATCAACAAACAGTTCCGGCTCAAAGAAGTCCTCGATGTCGGCTTCATCCTTGCCCGCAATCTCGGTGGCGAGGATGATGCGCTCGTGATCCAGAAGCGCCGCCTTATAAAGATCGTCTAGCTTCCGCTTCTGTCCGCGCTCATAGTCGGTGAGGACTGCCACATTCAGCTTGTTGCCGTAGAACAGCCGGACGAACGGCAGGACCTTGTCAATGCCGCCGGACGGGCAGATCGCCCATTGCGGGGAAAGATGCGGTCTTCCTGCGGCTTTCAGCGCGGACGAGGCTGCCTGCAAATACAGAATGTCGCTCGGCCCTTCGACCAGCAGCGTGTTCGTCCCGATGATGAGCGTCTGCGTGACCTCGAACCCCATCGCGCCGAAAACGGGGAAGTTCGTTTGCGGATCGGTGGTCAGAACATCCGCGCGAATCTTGGTGCCCTTTGATTGCTTCCGTCCACGGTCGTCACGCACCACTACGTCTTCGACCGTCCGGACGCTGGCGAGGTCATCGGCCGGGACCAAGAAGGGCGAATGCGTCGAGAAGATAAGCTGATGATGCGGCGCTATCTGCTCGGCGAAATAGCGCAGCAGGTCTTTCTGCGCCGTGCCGTGCAGTGTCAGTCCGGGCTCATCAAGAAGGAGGATCACGTTGCCATGGCTCTTTTTGATCTGGGCAAATTTGACCAGAAATGAGAAGAACCAGATGAATCCGGCGGACCGCTCGGAAAACGGCACGGTCACGCCGTGCAGCGCGTTCTTCACACGGGCGCGCGCCACCGGCCCGCTGTTGAAGGGAGCCGGATCGCCCGTCTTACCCTCCGAGAGGACGACGGTGATTTCCAGGTCGTCGTTCTGCGTCCAGTATTCGAAAATCTGCTCGGTGATGCGCAGCGCCGCCGCCTCGCATTTGGCGTTCAGTTCCTCGAACCGGTTCAGACCCGCCAGCTCATCAATCGTGGTCCCCGCATATTCGAGAAAATCGAGGAAGACGCGGTCCCCGCTTTCAATCGCTTTTCCCGCCTGCTTGTCGGCATTCAGCTTGTTGATCGAAAGCGCGCCGCTCATGCGGTCGTAGTGAGAGAAATAGAGAAATTTCGGTGTCCGCGGATTGAGGATATCAATGGCGCGAAGGTGAGCCGACCCGTCCCGGAATTTCTTGATTGCGGCAAGAAGTTCATTCTGCCGCTCGGTCCGTGCGGCAAGCCCTTCAAGAGCCGTAGCGGCCTTTTTGGTGGTGTTGGCTCCGCCAAACCCGGCCCGCTCCTCCTTGTTCAGGGAATAGCGTTTGACCAAGCTCTCAAGCACCTTGGCTTCATCCAGCGGCACGGTCCACGTGGCGATTTTCTGCTCGTAGGTTTTCTTAATCAGGACGGTCCTGCCGCTGAGCGCGCCGTCTCCCAGCTCCGCCTCGATAGCTGCCGCGTCGTCGTCGCTCATTTCCCATTCGGTGCGCATGACGACGGCCTCACCATCTGAATGGCGCGTGGCGTAATCGGCAAGGAACCGGCGGGGGTAGTTCTCGGTCTTGCCATAGTCATCGAAATCGGGATTGGTTGATCGAAGGCATTCGAGTGCCTTCAGAAATGCGGTCTTTCCCGCCTCATTCTTTCCGACAAGGCAGGTTGATGACCCGATCTCGACCGGATTCGAATCGACAATGTTCCGATAGTTCGTGGCGTGCGCTTTAACGAGCTTCATGTTTGGCAACTTTCCCCAGCAACCCTAGAATCGTGCGAACAGAGTAAGAACATTGGGCGACGCCAGTCAAGTGACGCGCGACGCTTTACGGGTGTTATCCCCACTCGGGGGCTTGGCATCCGCCGGCGCCGCCCCCGCGCAGCGCGCCGCCGATTTCCTGACCGGCTTGCACGCGTCCGCCGACCTGTCCGCCGAAGCCTCGGCGAAGGGGGAAGCCTCGGCCAAGGAGGAGGCGCAGGACAGCCGGGCGGCCGCCTGAAACGCAAGAGCGCCGGGATCGGGCGGCGCCCTAGCGGATTGGGGTCCGCCGCCTTGATACTACCGAGCTTGGGGAGATCCGAGTCATTCCGTGATCGCGGAAGTCATTGTGGAGGAACTCAATCCAAATGGTCGCGTTACGCTACCTAAGGATTTTTTCCGATGGCTGACGATAGGGACAGAACACCCAGCAGGGCCCCTGACGACTCTATCGTTCAGCGCTTGGTTAAAGAGGCGAATATAACCGAAGAGCAGGCTCGCGAGCTTATCGCTCTTCTGGGGTCCGACTGGCCGTCACTTATGCGGGAAGCCCGATTTCTAACTCGAAAACGCTAGTCGCAGTGAGTTACGGCAATGGACCCGTCCTAAATCGATAACGTGTATGTTGAGTGTGCGCGGTTCCAGGTAAAGGCCACGCGGACCTCGATTGCGGACCTTCGCTCCACTATTGAAGAGAGCCGGCGCATTCTCGCTCGATCCCAAGAACTGTTGCGCCGCATCCATCAAAAGGAAAGTTCCGCCGCAGATGCCGGCGACAACCTACATCGTTGAGCGAATTCGAAAAGCCGCATTGGCGCACGGTCTCGAACAGATCACGCCGAAGCCGAAGCGCTTATACCTTGGGTGCGGCCAACTAGGGGCAAACGACCTCTCTCGTAATTCCTAGGGCTAGATCCATAAGCTGCCCACCGACGGCTGGGTAGCGCTGGCTACTTGCGCACGATCCATTCCAGCAAGTCAGGATCGACGTCATCGCTCCCGGTAAAGTCGCTGATCAAAAGCGCGGCAACCGACCGCCATTTGTCTTCAGGGATGATCTCAATGCCTCTATTCGGTACGGACGACTTAGGGATTGTACGCTTTATTGCTAATTTCGCGAGTCCGGCCTGTCTAGGATCAACCTCGGAGGGCGTCCGGCGGTAGTCCTGGATCAAGTCAATTGGTCACGGCCGATTCACGCTGTTCGTCAGCCCATTGACGTACATGACCAGGTTAGGCGGATCGAACCTGAGGCCGTGGAACTTGGCCGCGAAGCGCCCGCCGCGGTCGATCACGTGCGTCACCACCCCGTGCATCTGCTGGCCGCCTTCGAGCGGATCGAATCGGACGTTGTATTGCTCGGACAGCTTGCGCGTCGCATCCTCCGCCTGCTCTTCGCGGGTGGTCAGGAAGGTCCAGTTGCGCGGGTCGAGCCCGTGCGCTTCACCATATCCCTTCATGACCTCGGGCGTGTCTGACTTCGGGTCTGTCGTCACCGTCAGGAACTGCGACAGGCGGCGGCAGGCCCAGGGTATCCAGAAGGCCAAGCAGGAAGGGCGCTACCGGGGGCGGCCTGAGGACCAGGAGCGCAATGCGGCCATAGTGAAGATGCTCAAGGCGGGCCAGTCCTGGAACAACATCGTGGCCGCAACCGGGGCCTCCAGGAGCACCTTGGCTAGGCTGGCGAAGCGGAGCCATCTAGCCCTCCCCTCGCCACGTCATAGGCAGGTGGTCCGTACCGTCTGCCCTACTACTGTACTGGAGCAGGTAACTGGTCTCCGCTGGTTGGCACGTTTTTCAGCCGCATTCTGGAGACCACGGCCTACCTCACGCACGGCAGCGCGGTTGTTGAGCCGCTTGTCTATCTCGCGATAGCTTTCGTGCTTCGTGCAAACATCCATTTCGGTAGTGCCTGGGTCCACGCCTTGATCCAGACAACGCTGATAAATCTGCTGAGCAAGTTGTTTTGCCTCGGTGTGGCTCATCTCCGAAGGAAGTGTTGTCTCGCAGCCCGCAAGCGCAATGGCTGAGACCACTATCACCGCGACTCTCATCCGATATTCCACAGCAGCTGGCACCAAATACTTCTCCATTTCCAATCCCCCTATCGCCAAAGACCCAATCCAGGAAACATTACCTCAGTGGAGCCATACTTGGCATGGACCTTTGCCGTGGCCGGCGCACTATGACAAGGCTGGCGAAGCGGAGTTCCATCCAAAGCCTCCGCCCAAATTGGCCGCTTCGTTTTATGTGGCCTGATGGCGTTTTGCCGCCCGCTAGGGAACGATGCACCGGGGGCCTGTGTCTGCGGGCCAGACCGGCATGGCAAGCACCGCCCGAGATCCGCCAACGATCACTAACAGCCATGCAATGACCCGCCCCAGCTTTGTAAAAAACATAGACCCCTCCATTTCGTTACCCGGTAGCTACGTTGCACTGACGACAACCGCAAGTAGGCGACCCGATTGGTATGCCCTACGCACACTCCGCCTCCAACCGCTGGACAAGGATAGCCCCGCCAGCGCGTGCTCATGTCGGTCTGAGGTACCGCCACCGGGCAGCCTCTCGGCGTCTGGCGGTCGTCTCACTCGGGCCTGTGTGGTGAAACCGAAGGGGGCACGGGGGTGCCACGCATGAGCCTGTTATCCGATGGGTCGTAAGAAAATTTGACCCGGATATTCCGACCCCTCCTTTTGACCCCGTTGAACCCGCTCACCCGAATTGTCTATCCGAGCTAGCTCAAGCGGCCGATTTGGGGGCGATCTATATCGGCTACTAATGACCTGTCGCTTGACGCTGGGGTAGATTGGGTGGGCACGCGCGTCAGGCCGGAGTGTAGGCTGGGGTACGGAAGTCGCAATCTTTGAAGGTCCGTCCCCGGCCGCACTCTTGAGACACCCGCCCGGGTGGCCTTGGGGGCGGCCGCTCAGTCACTATTTAGTTGTGCTGCCACTGCACCCTGCGAAGGCAGCTCAAAGCAGCGGGGACTAACCCCAAGCCCCCCACCCGGTCCCCGCTGCTCATTTACCGTCACGGAACCCCGAAGGTCTAGCCGACCCAGAGCGCCATCTTCAGCGCCCGTTCAGCGACCTTCGGCCGTGCCTCCTCCTAGTCCTCCCCGACGCTGCCTGAGGAGATCACCGACGCAAAGGCAACCCGTCAGGCACCCGCCCGTCGACCACAAACGCCCTCCGCCCAAGCCTGACGATCCACTTCGGCCGCTCCGTCAAGGCGACCGCATTACCTGACTGGGCGATCCGATGTTGACCGCAACGGCAACCACCGCCGTTACCTGAAGCTCGCAGTCATCCCATTGCTCAACGACCCCACGAAACAGCATTGGCGCTACCGCGAGACGAGCTCTGGCGCGTCAACCGTGGGGTGAAGCGAGGCTGCCTAAGCGTTCCTGAGGGTGGCGTGTGGTGGAACCGAGGGGGCACGGGGGTGATCCCGCGCTGCCCTCTATCTGATCGGTCGGGCGGATTTTTCCGTCAGATATTCCCGCTCTCAGCGCCTGTCTTAATTACTCTTGGCGTTGTCCTTCAAGGTCTTCACCAATTCCAATACCCCAAGGTCGAAGGTCCCTTCGGGATGTTTGGTACACCAGCTGTCTATGAAGACAATTGATTTGGCGGACTTTTGATGCCTCCCCGCTGTCGGACCAATGCCATGCCGTCTACGAGTTCCGGACAACTCACGGAACCAATCCCGCCACCCGTCACGAACATGCCTTGTTCGTCCGCCGCCAATCCAGATTGCGACATTGCAGCCATCACCATCAAAAGACAAATCCAACGCACCCCTGCATCCTCGCCGTTTCCTGCCACCATACATACAGCACTCACAGGGTGTGCCAAGAGAGGGGCTGGGAACGACTGTCGGCGCGGCTCTATGCCAGCGCCTTCCGCATCGCCCCTGTGCGCAACCTCCAGCCGCCTCTCAGGCCCGCCGTATCGTTCCCTACGTCGCCAAGCGCGTGGCCCTCTCCCCAGCATAGTGCCTAGGCCCTCGCCTCTACCAAACACATGAGCATCCCCTAAATTACCCTCATGGCTCTCCATTGGTTTCACCCTCCGGTCAACATCGAGACAGACCGACCTGGGCTCACCTATAGGCTGCAACAACGTCGAGGGTGCCGCCGCGGAACTTATGAAGTGGCGCATGGGGGGCAGGGTGACGGAAAAAAATAACGTCAACCTCATGAACCTAGCGCCTCGGTGTCATGCTCGGTCGAAGCGGACGGGTTGCCAGTGTCGATCGCCAGCGGTGAGGGGCAGCGCAGTCTGTCGCATGCACGGTGCGGGCGGTGGCGCACCTGAAGGCAAGCGGAACGGCAACTATCGCAACGGAGGCAGGACCAAACGCACAATGGCAGCCTTGGCGGTTGTCCAGGCAATGGCGCTATGTCGGCAGACGATCGATGATCTACCGGATTAACTGGGAACTAGTCGCGATGCTGCTCGCCGGTTGCGAAGGGGCGCTGTCCCAACATTAGGGGGATGTGAAATGTCCGGCTCTTCTGCAGGACGTCGTTGCCGATCGCACCGCAATCGGCAGCGGCCGGCGAAGCAGGCCGAAGTGCACTTGTCACTGACCAGGGAACGATATCGGCCCCCATGTGTTAGAAATCCATGGACACTTTGGAACCCCAGGGCCACGGGACGGTGGCCGACATTTTGACATCGGAAGTTGCCAATGCCAGGCAGCGCATCCACCGGACTGAGCTCGCGCTTCAACGTACTGAAGAAATGCTGGCCGAGAACCTCGCGCTGCGCAACAGGATACGAACTGCGGTCGAGGCCGCAGACCGCTTGGTGAAGATCGATCCCCCCAGCTTTGAAGGACGTCGCGCGGGTTGAACTGGGCCGGCGTTTCATTCGTCGCGACCTTCAGGCCACCGGCGCCACCACTCTCGCTCCAGAACTGTGCCAACCATATCAACGTCTGGGCTGCACGCTCGCGAACAGCCGGAACCAACAGCGACCACAAGCGGTTTACCAATCGAAGGGACCGCAATGGATTCGGAATAATGGAACTTTTAGATATGGAGCTGGCGCGAGCCCGACAGCGGCTTAATCGGGCCGAGCGCTCCCTTGAGCGTGCGAACGAGATGCTGGATGATGACTGCGGTGTCGGCATCAATATCGCGCTGTGCAGCAGGATACGGGCTGCGCAACAGCGCGTAATTGAGGCCAGATCGCGGTTGACGAAGATCGATCCCACCAGCGCTGACGGAGTTCGCACGGGTTGAACCATCCGGCCCGTCGACGTGCCGCCTCGGGCATATAGGACGATCGGTTCGGCACTCCGGCGGTCGCGCACCAAGCAAGCCAACGCACTGCTTGAGGCGACGCGTTCGGTCCTAATGCCTACCATTTTGCTTGGCGATCTCAGCGAATGGCGCGGGCACAGCAGATCCTCGTTGCTGGCGCTACTGCCGCATTTTGGTCCAATTCACACCGTGCTGCCCAGTTTCCCTTCGCGATTCCCTTTGCTTGCGCTCGATCGGATCCTGGCCAAACCACCAAGTCTGATTTCCAGCCTCGAAGTGCACCATACATCGCTATCTCGGATCGCCTCCGATCATCTACCGATCATGGCACGATTAAATCTCCAGGGGATTCGACAGCTACATTTGCAACCAGATTACCTTTGAAGGGTTCTTGCTACGATTTTGAGCGAGGCCGGGTTTCTATCGCTGAAGGGTAGAAAATTTTATGGAAGTATCCATTACGCGGATTGCGCACGACAACATCAAAGCAGGCAAGAGCGGCTTGCTGCTGGTCCCGGACAATTATGACGCCTTTGCAGTGCGCGTCCTGGCGGCAAGGAGTTCCGTTCGCAGTCTCGATCTCATGTACTACCTTTGGCACGATGATCACACTGGCCGCTTGCTCTTGCAGGAAGTTTTCCGGGCCGCTGAGCGCGGCGTGCGAGTTCGCATGCTCCTTGATGACGCCAATCCGCGAAAGAACGATGCTGCCTATCTGGCCTTGAGCAATCATCCAAACATTGAGTTGAAGTTGTTTAATCCGAGCGGCGTCAGGCAACGCAGCGTCATGCGCGCTGTGGAAATTGTATTGCGACTATTTGCGTTGACCCGGAGGATGCACAACAAGGCATGGATCGCTGACGACAACGTCGCTGTCGTAGGCGGGCGCAACGTTGGCGATGCCTATTTCGACGCAGCAGAAACCAATTTTCGCGACTTAGACGTGCTGCTCCTCGGTCCTGCCGTGCAGCAAACCGCCGAAATATTTGAGGCATTCTGGGCTTGCGAGGACGCGAAACCAATCAGTGTCCTGGGTCCAGCCGCGGGGAACGAGCATTCCGTTTTTTTTCAGGAAGCGATCTCGAAACCGAATCAATGCTTTTGAACGGGATCGGTGACCGAGGGTCCATCGCAGAGTTCATCGCGGCCAGCAACGACGTGCATTGGGTGGATCGAGTTCGGGTGATTTCCGATCCTCCAGAGAAGGTAAGAGGTTGGAGACGTCGCAGCTGGCTTACCAAGGAGTTGCTTCCCCTCATTAAGTCGGCGCGCAACAATCTGGAAATTGTATCTCCCTATTTCATCCCTGGCAAAAGGGGCTCCGCGGTCCTGATGGACCTCGTCAGCAATGGGGTTGACGTTTCCGTTTTGACCAATTCCTTGGCCGCTACAGACGTCGCCGCGGTTCATGGGGCTTATGCAAACTATCGCAAGCGATTGCTGAGGAATGGCGTAAGACTGTTCGAGCTCCAGCCCTTCACTCGCGGTCAGGGAATTTCGGTGTTTGGCTCCAAGGGTGCCAGTCTGCACACCAAATCGTTCACGGTTGACGACAGGGCTGGGTTCGTCGGTTCCTTCAATTTTGATCCCCGGTCAGTGTCTTTGAACTCGGAGATGGGCGTGCTCTTTGAGGATGCCGAATTAGTCGGTGAACTTCGGCGCTTTTTTCAAGCGGAGATATCACCAGAAACCAGCTATCGGCTGGAACTAAAGAACAATGTGCTGCACTGGCATGGATGCGACGAAGGCAAACTCCAAGAATACACACACGAACCAGAGGCCGGAATATTTCGCCGGGTTCTGGCGGCCTTGGTCCGCCACCTTCCAGTTGAGTCTCAGCTTAAGCCAGACCCACTAAGATAGCATAGGTGCAACGGCGGGATCGACGCGGCGTTCTTGCCGCGCCGGGTACGGCATACCTGAAGAACGGCGACGTGAATGTGCCAAGCACAGCGCCCGGGGGCCGCGGCGGAAAGGCCGGGAGCATGAAGCATCCGCCCTCTGGCAATTGTCAGCTTGCTGCCGCCGATCGCGTGAAGACGATGGTGACCTTCGTCCCTTCGCTGGCGCTCGAGGCGACGTTGAACTTTGCCTTGGCGTTCTCTGTCAGCGAGCGCGCGATCAGCGCGCCGAGCTTGCCGGGCTTGGGCCATGTCTCCCCTTCCGGCAGGCCGATACCGTCGTCCGCGACTATGACCAGGCAGCCGTCGCCATCGGCGATGCTGTGCAGCTTTATCGTCCCGCCTTCACGCCCTTGGAATGCATGCTTGAGTGCATTTGTGAGCAACTCGTTCACGACCAGTCCCGTTGGCATGGCGACGTTGATCGATACCGGATAGGTATCCACCTTCATGTCGAGGCGGATCCCCTCAACTGCATGCGACCCCATCACCGCGGAGGCGATCTGGCTAAGATAAACGCCGAGATCGACATCATCCTTCTGCTCGTCTGCCGATAGCGTCTGGTAGAGGATCGCCAGAGCATCGACGCGCCCGGCGAGCCTCTCAAACCTTTTCTGGTCGGGCTCGGTAGCGTTACGGGTTTCTAGACGGATCAATGCGGTGATCATCTGTAAGTTGTTCTTCACCCGGTGCTGCAGTTCGCGCAGCAGGGTGTCCTTCTCGCGGACGCGCTCCTCCACCAAGCGCGCTTCTTCAGATTCGCCATGGGATGAGACGTCGACCAGAGCCACCAGTCGGAAGCAGTTCGTGCCATTATCGTCCACGATGATGTTTGAATAAACGTCGACAAGAGCCGGGTTGGCCCCGACGCGCTCCAGCCGGAAGGTGCCGACGAAATCGGTTTCCTCGACCAAGGCCTCGGGCAGAGGCCGGCCCTTCTGCTGGTGGATGCCAATGCCGGAAAGTGCTCCCCAGTTTTGCCGGGTAAGCTCGGCTGCCTTCAGGCCTGACACTTTTTCGAATTCTGGATTAGCATAGACGACGCGCTCCTTCGCGCCCAAATCCGACACGGCGATAGCGATCGGCACCTGGTCAAGGAATTTTTTGAACTGCTCGCTTTCCAGCGCGGTGGCAAGGTCAGGCGTATCGAGTAATTGCTCAACTGCCTCGGCCTTGTCTGAATCTGATGTCATCTTGGTCGCCTGTGCTTTGCGTGGGAGCCTCAGTCTCAGTCATGCACTTCGCTCGACACCGCCAACGCTGGAAGCGGCTGCGCGATATCAGGAGTATGGCTGCCGGTCCGGAGCATCTTCTTCGCGGGGCAAACGTATAAATGCGCTAAAGGATGCAGGTGCAGACCTGCGCTCACAAATAAACATCCACCGACTGCAGAACACTGCGCCATCCACATGCGACGAGTTTATTTAATAGCAACACTGCCCTGTTCAGGATCTTCAGTGGCTTGTTCGAGCAACAATGAGAATACGCCAGCTTTCCACAAGGTCGGCCATTCGCGGTAGTCGGCTGACTGCGTTTTAACATTTCGCGGCCGGCCGGCCCGGATCTTGGCGCGGGCAATCGCGAGCTGCGCCTCGACCTTGGCGTTTTCCTTTTGCGTCATGTTGTCGGCGGCGATCAGCCGGCGCATGATCTCGCCGCGCGTCCAGCCGGCATCCAGCATGCAATCGACGATAGCCTGAAAGCCGGGCTCCATGGCCTCTTGGCAATCGATCTCCCGATCCGCGTATTCGCCCTGTCGTCTTGGCGGTCTGATCATCCAGGCTTCCTCATTGATATTCCCTCGCCGTCGGCGCGGTGCTCGAAACAGAACCAATGCGGCGTCTGACTCGGCTTGGCAAAGCCCCATCCAGCATTCTTGCCACAATCGGGATGCTCGCACCGATGGTGCTGGATGCCGGGGCGCGTGACGGGCTCCATTACCCCGGGGAGGCGGATCAGTTCGTCGCTCATAAAGCGCTATCGGCTCGATCGTATGTTGGCTGTCGTTCGGCTTCCCGTTCTTTGACAGTCGCGTTTACGTCCCGGCTCACCCATAGAATTGCAGTTGGCCATCTAGGTGAGTTCAAGGAAGTTCTTTCGTCGCGAGGACTGGCGTCGCCGGATCAAGCCAGGCCGATGCGCCCTCACTATCCAAAGCGAAGCCCATTCGCCTCCTGTGTCTTTCAACCAGCTCGCGGTCGCATTCGGGCACGCAGCGGTCGCTGCAACCGACATTTACAACTACCTGTGCGAAAGCGACGGCGAGCGCCCACCGCGCGGTCAATCCGCAGGCATCACCGCTGGTCGTTGTTCCTTGGTCTTCCCCAGCGCGCCAATTCAAAAAACGACCGGACGTCTATTCCGCCGTGGGCATTGTTGGCCGCCTGGAGCAACCGGATCGGAGGCCAGGCGGCGTCACGATCGGCGGGAGACATCGTTCTCGCAGAGAATTCTTTTAGGTGGAAGGGCTGATCTCGCCGCCGGCGACTTTGGCGAGCAGCATCCGCAAGGTCAGGCGCGCTCGTTCATGGCTGCGCCGACAAAAATATTCTCAAGAATCTCGATAGATAGAGACGCCAAGTATCAGAGCATCACGCGATCCCTCGATAGCGAAATGGCTGGCGGAGTGGGAAGTGAATTGAACCAGGGGTTGACCCACGAAGTCAGAGTGACGTGCAGCGAGACGTCTCAAAGGAACCTTTCCGGCGTTGCGAGCTTGTTGAGCATGCGTTTCACAACCCCGTGAACGACAACAAAAAAACGCTGGAACCAAAAGGAAATCCGCCATGGCGAAAGAAAAGACATTGGATGATCTCTTCCTCGATACGCTCAAAGATATCTATTACGCGGAAAAGAAGATCCTGAAGGCGCTTCCCAAGATGGCGCGCGCCGCCTCATCGGCCGATCTGAAGGCAGCCTTCGAGAAGCACAAGGACGAAACCGACGGTCATGTCGAGCGCCTGCAGCAGGTT